>CAZNLA010000101.1:8270-13158 GCA_964573385.1 uncultured bacterium | reverse complement strand
ATGGTGTTAATACCTTCTGTGCACCGCCTACTGTTTACCGATATCTTATTCAGGAAGATATTAAGAAATATAATTTAGTTTCGCTGCATCATTGTACAGTAGCAGGTGAACCGTTAAATCCTGAAGTATTTCAGAAATTTTTTAATGCCACTGGCTTAAAATTGGCCGAAGGTTACGGACAAACTGAAATGACTGTTGCAGTTGGTAACTTTGAATGGTTTGAACCGAAACCGGGTTCAATGGGTAAGCCGTCTCCGGGTTATGTTTTAGATTTAGTAGATGAAGAAGATAAATCGGTAATAGATAATCATGAAGGACAGATTGTTGTTAGAACAAAAACTGGCAAACCTGTAGGCATGTTCGATTGTTATTACCGGGATAAACTGTTAAGTGAATTAATGTGGAATAAAGATGTTTATTACACTGGTGATGTAGCATCTCGTGATGATGATGGGTATATGTGGTTTGCGGGTCGTGTAGATGATTTAATTAAAACAAGCGGATACCTGGTAAGTCCTTTTGAAGTTGAAAGTGTTTTAATTGAGCATCCTGCTGTATTAGAATGCGCAGTAACCGGTATGCCAGACCCGGTACGTGGCCAGGTGGTACGCGCTACAGTTGTATTAACCCCACATTATGAGCCCAGTGATGATTTGGCAAAACATATTCAGGAACATGTAAAATCATCAACTGCCGCATATAAATATCCAAGAATTATTGAGTTTGTTGAACAATTGCCAAAGACTATTAGTGGTAAAATACGCCGTAAAGAGATTCGGCAAAAGCATGAGAATAAAAGCGATAAAGGGTAAGATAATTGCAAATTGTAAATTGATAATTAGAAATTAGGCTGATGTTTATTATATGTCAGCCTTTTTTATTATATTATCCATCGATTTTACGAAATATCACATTAACATTTAACGGGTACAATTATTTACAGAGGTTTAATAGATGGCTGGAATTATCAGGTTACACCAGGGTGATATTACAAAAATGAATGTTGATGCAATAGTAAATGCTGCTAACATCTCTTTAATGGGTGGTGGTGGTGTAGATGGAGCTATTCATCGCGCCGCAGGTATTAAATTGCTTGCTGAGTGTATAACATTTGGTGGTTGTTCTACCGGTGACGCGGTAATTACCGGTGGATATAACTTATCCGCAAAACAAATCATACATACAGTAGGTCCCATCTGGCGTGGTGGAGATAAAGATGAGGATAACTTACTTGCTTCTTGTTATCAACGGTCATTATTCATAGCTGAGTCTCACAAATTATCATCTATAGCATTTCCAGCTATCAGTACTGGAATCTACTCGTTCCCAGCGGCAAGAGCAGCGAATATTGCTCTGCGGGAAATGAAAAAGTTTCTGTTAAAAAGCATTTCAGTAAAATTAATTATACCGGTATTATTTGAACAAAAAAGTTATGATTTGTATTGGGAATTGTTAGGTGGAGATGAATTTGAAATAGTTTGACTGGACATTCACTTAATAGAAAAAATAAATTGTCGCTTCGACAGACTCAGCGACCAGTTAGTGAGACTGTTGAAGGACTGATATGAGTCAATACTCAATCTTTCAAATATCTTCTTATCAAGTATGCTGGTGTAGCACTCCACGCATGACAGTAACTATCTATTAAAAAATTACCATATGCACTGAATCTATCAGTTCCGGGTCTGAAAACTTCCCAAAAAGTTGTCGCACCGCGTTCTATCATTCCACCCCAATACCATTTTAAAATATTTTTCGCTTCACGTTTTAAACCACATGTCAGCATTGCGTGTATTACATGATGGTATAGATATGGTCCATTGGGTTTTATCGCGTCTGGGTAATCAATCATTCGCTTTAATAATTCTGCAGCATCATCTCCTGTTACTACTTCTGCTAACACCATCCATGCTTGTGATGCCCATGAAATTTGTTTTTTATCTCCGCTAACAAACAAACCGGATTTAATGTCATACATGTTTTTTGCTGCAAATACCATACTGGCGATTCTGTTTTCCGTTACGGTTATTAATTCAGAGTCGTTTGCGTATTTTGCTAACCGTAACAATGCTCTTAAGCAATAGATAATTGTTGCCTGCATTGCGGCGATATTGTTTAATTCCGGGCACCAGTCAAAGAACAGCCATCGCTGTTCTTTATCCGCAAAAATTCCTTCAGTATTAACACTTTCCCAAACTATATCTAACTGTCTTAGTGCAGTAGGTAATAAATCAATGGCAGTTTGCCAATCACCACTTTCAAATGCGTAATCATACAAAACCGGCGCCATCAGGCAAGAATAAGTAAGTAAATTGTTTCCGACTGATGGTGATGGTCTTTCATAAACACAACCGGCAATCAAGCCATCGTCTTGTGCCAGGCCAGCCAATAGATATAAACATCTTCGAACTAAATCAAAATTACGAAATGAGACCGCGTTAGTCATCATCATTAATCGTAAATCACCTAACCATAAACGACGATCTCGTTTTGGACCATCTTCATAAACTGTTTGCATACAATCACGCAATGTACGTAAGCTAACTTCATCAATTAAAGATAAATCAGACGGTATATCAGCATCAAGTGGTAAATCAAATGAACCTGATGTTACAGCATCGCAATAGATATCTGAAAAACCAATTTTGTAATTACCCGATGTATCAATTAATTGAATCTTTAAATATCTAAACGCGTAACGCCTTGGCATATTTATTTCAATCGGTGTCTCGTCAATATTTATTATCTCGTCTTGTAACCATGATCTGCTTAACCCATTTGTTTTTGGGTCAAAAGGCTCAGATACTTCGGCTGGAACTTCTCCAAATATTAATTTTAACCGAAGTGGAGCATCATGTTGTCCAAATGATTTTATTTTAAACTTTAGATAACCGGTAATATGTTCGCCAAAATCTAACATAAAGGTATCATCACCGCCGAAACTCTTTTTATAAATTTCAGCAGCATTTTCAATTATATCAACCCGCCATCCCTGAAACGCTGATTCATCTAAATTTGTTGTTATAACTGATAACGGTTTAAAAATTTTATGCTCTAAGACTGGTAGCAATTCATTAGCTTTTTCTAACCAGAGTTGCTGTTGTTCGAAATATGACATTTTAACATTATCCTTTGTATAGATAGGATATAAAATAAAATCTCCCCAATTAATAAAAAGGGGAGATTTTTGATTGTTATAAAAAAAGATTCTATTTTATTTTGCTGTCTGATATTCTATCAACAACTGCCCTGACAACATCTACAACCGTACCGGTGCCAATTGATGAGGTGATAACATCAATTGTGAATTGATCTGGTGTTGTTCCGGATTTGACACTGGTAGAATATGGACAAGCCTCTAATTTAAGCATAATGGTATCACCGGTTACGGATGTGGTTGTAGGCTTTACATTTTCCAATAAATATCCACCATTTGCCGCGCGTGTGGTCAAATCGTAATTATTCCACATCAATCGGAATTTCCAATTATTATAATTACCAACTGGGTTTAAAGTGACTAAATAATTTTCTTTTGTATTGCCATTATTTTTCAAATTAATCAGGAATGTAGCTACTTTGCGATACGTAACTGATGCAGAAGCAGATTGTGTATTAGCGGTATTTGCATTGTATGTTCCTGTATAATAAACTTTTTCTCCCTGATAGATAATGTCATTTAAGGCTTTAATCATCATGTCTGGACGATGTTGAGTAGCAACAGTATTTACGGTAAATGATCTGAAATTTGCCCAGTCAGATGTGCTGGCACCGTTTGTTGCCTGCACACGCCAATAATATGTACCTGCTGTCAAAGTAATATTTGACAATGAATTTGTTGTTGATGTATATCTGACAACATTTGAAAATGCATTGGTAGTTGATAGATTAATAATAAACTGGGTTGCAAGCGGGTATGCCGTCCAGGTGAATGTTACCGGACTATTCTGAGAACTATAATCAGCTGGAGTCAGTAGAGTGGGGGGACCCAGAATTGTAGTAAAGACACCAGTTTTTGACCATGAACCTAAGGTATTACCTGTGCCAACACCACGAACCCGCCAGTAATATGTTGTGCTGCGTAACAGTGAATTAACAGAAAATGTAGCTGTAATACTATTAGAATTTCCGCTGACAGGAGTACCTGATAAATCACTGGTGGTATAAAGTTCGTATTGATAACTTGTTGCGTTTGTAACTGCAGTCCATGTTAGTTTAGGAGTAATTGGAACTGATTGTTGATTTGTAATGGGTGATACTAAAGTAGGCGCTGCTAATGATACTGCACCAGTATTGAAATAATAGATTGTACTGTATGCAGACTGTGCATTAGAACTTGTCGCTCTTACACGCCAATAATAACGGGTGTTATTAGAAAGGCTTGATATGTAAGTGTTTAATAAAGTATTTCCGGTTCTGCTGAATACTGTTGAGGTTGTTGAAAATTGGTTGTCAGTTGCAACTTGTATATCATATGCAGTTGCTCTTGTTACCGCGTTCCAAACCAGTTGTGGTGGTAAAGATATACCGGTAGCAGCATTTGCGGGTGAAACCAGTACAGGTAATTCTAAATCTGGTGCTTTGGTGGTAAATGACCAGGTAGGTGAGTAAACTCCCCAGCGATATTGGTCGCCTGCCTGTACGCGCCAGTAGTATGTTGTACTTGATGATAATGCTGTTACGGATGCTGTTGTTTGGGTATATGGTTGGGTTGATGTCTGATAAACAATATTTACAAATTGAGTATCTGTAGAAACCTGGAAATTATATCTGTTAGCAATTGCAACAGCATTCCATTGGAAATTAACATTAAAATCAGTGTTAGTTAATGAGTTAACAGGTGCAACCTGTACCGGAGGATCAATTTTAGCAGGTGTAGGTGGTCGTGTTC
>CAZNLA010000101.1:0-8260 GCA_964573385.1 uncultured bacterium | reverse complement strand
GTAACGGCAGTATCTGTTACTCTTACAACTGTTGCTGTGGCTAAATTAGCTAAATCACTGATGTCAACCATGCATATTTCATAATGACTACCATATCTGGTGCTGGAAAATGCTACAGATTTGCCATCTACACTGAATGCAGGATATCTGTTGTTGCCAGTAGTTGTAACCTGATATTCTTTTTGATTAACAATATCATATAAATAGATATCATCTCCACCGGTTCGTGTTGAGTAATAGACAATAAACTTTCCATCCGGACTTATATCAGGGTGTTTATCGGGGAATGAATTATTAGTAATCTGTTTTTTATTACCACCATTTAAATCCATGGTCCAAATTTCTATTGCAGATGCAGTACCTGATGGCGAAGATACATAAGCAATTAATTTGCCATCACGACTAACTGCAGGAGAATCTTCAACGATGGTAGTATCTTTGGAAATATCAATTGGTGTAGACCAATCTCCAGCATTGTATGGATCAGTTCCAGTAAATGTTAATTTGTAAAGTTGGTTTTTACCACCAGTGCTGTGTACATATATAATGTTTGCAAAGTCAGCAGTTATGGTAGGGTCCATATCCGAACCGGTATTAGTGGTAAGACGCGCATCTTTATCACCATTTTCTGACATGATATATATTTCGCTGTTTCCATCACGGTCACTATCATATACAATCATGTTTCCGCTATTATTTTTACTGATATAAGGACGTTGATTATTAGCATCAACTAATGTAACCTGGTCATTATTTGTGCCGTCATCATTCATCATGTAAACCTGTGTAGGTTGTCCGGTTACTTTAGATGTGTATACTATCCAGTTGCCAACCGATGATGCTAACATTACTGACATGAGAAAAAGAGCAATTAACAAGATGTTTCGCATTACAGAACTCCCTTATTTATTTCCACGTGCTGTTTTAACTGTAACTGCTTTAACACAATCACGGGCACCCGAAGCATAACCACCGTCTGAGCTTATAGCCCTGGCGTATACTATCATTGAAATAGCTTCATTATTGACTACACCGCTTCCGGGTGATACTTCCAGACGGTAAACCTGAGAGGTGCCGGAAGCTATTTGAGAAATTGAGTATGCGGTACCATTTGCAACCGATTTTGACAAATCTTTCCCGCTTGAATTGGCAAACTTTACAACCCATTTAGATAATTTGCTTTGCGAAGCAACATCGAAAGTGGTTACAAACAAATCGAAATCTGCTGTTTTACCAGCATTTTTCACGGTAATATAGAAAATAGCTTTCTTAAGCGAGTTAGCTTCTAATACGGCAAAATATGTTCCGGCGTTGGTAAGGTCATATAAAGATTCACCAACAGCAGATGTACCATACCCGATTGCTTTTATTGATAAGTCAGGCAAATAAGTTGTTGCACCGGCAACAGTAGTAAATGACCATACCTCTGAGTAAGCACCGGTTGATAAATCGCTTTCAGGACGTGCGCGCCAATAATATTTTGTTAAATTATTCAGGTTATATAAATGAAGATTTCCGCATGAATTAGTAAATGTACCTACATCGGTAAGGAAGTTTTTATTAGTTGATACATCTACCCGATATGTCTGGCCATTAGCAACGACATAAGTTAATATCGGGTTTACTAATTGGTCTACCGCGCCATTAACCGGTGATGTCAAAACAGGTGCGGCTAATGTTTCTCCGGTGGTAAACGCGATGCTATCAGTCCAAGTACCCCATTGTCCATTTACATAACAACGTACCCGCCATGTATATTGTGTCAAAGCAGATAAGTTAGTTACTGTGTAATTAACATATTGTGGGTCGCCATTATTATCCAAAACATTCTGATTATATACAATAATAGTTTTTGTCGCGACATTAGTAATTTGTAATGCGTATTTTGTTGCTTTTGGAACTTTATAAAAGGTCATTGAAATTGGCTGGTCAACCATGGTTGCGTCTTCATCAGGTGATACCTGATATGGCTTATCAATTACGGTTGAAGTTGTGAAGTTCCACATATCTGACCATGCGCCTAATTCAGTGCCTATTTTTGTCAGAACATGCCAATAATATTTAGTATTTGGTTGTAATCCAGCGCGAATCTGCCAGTAATTATTGGTTTTCATATCAAACTTGTGGTTACGGGTTTTTGTGGTAAACTCACCTGTAGCAGCATCAACTGCTGTGGATGTTGATATTTCAAACCAGTATGAAGTGGCAGAACTAACTGATTGCCAAATACACATCGGGTTCATTACAACTTCTGTTGCGTTATTGGCAGGACCATTTAGTGAAATCTTGGGAACCTGTGCATATGATAATATGGATATAAAGAATACACTAAGTATTGTTGATAATTTTAAAAGTTTCATATTTTTACCTCACAGAGTATTTCTATATAATACCCAGATAAATTATACATAGTTGCATTTTTTTTAATTATATTCTATTTATCAGGTTAAATCAATATATATTCGGGTATCTAATTATAAAAAAGAGTATTAAATGACAAATTTAAATCAAACACCATCGGGTTCCCGATTGCATATATCTATCTTTGGATGCAGAAATGCCGGTAAATCAAGTCTTATTAATAGCCTCACCGGACAACAGGCCGCTATCGTCTCAGAAGTAGCAGGAACAACGACTGACCCGGTGGTAAAATCCATGGAGTTATTACCATTAGGTCCGGTAATAATGACTGATACTGCCGGCATAGATGACACCGGAGAACTGGGCGCTTTAAGAGTAAAAAAAACATTACGGGTAATTGACAGAACAGATATCGCGATTCTGGTAATTCCTGCAGATAGTGAGATAACCAGACATGAAAATGAATTATTGGAAAAACTTAAATCACGCAATTGTCCGGTAATTATTGCTATAAACAAAACAGATTTATCTGCTCCTTCGGAAGATATTACAAAATGGGTGAATGATAATAATCTCCCCAATGCGGCAGTATCATCGTTGAATAATACTGGAATAGATATCCTGAAAAAGCAGATTATATAATACGCTCCTGCAGGACAATTAAACAGTTCATTATTGGATGGTTTAGTACGTCCCGGGGATTGTATTGTATTGGTGGTGCCAATAGATAAAGCAGCACCGGCAGGTCGTTTGATTTTACCCCAGGTTATGACAATTCGTGATTCACTTGACCATGATTCCTGGTGTGTAGTAGTAAAAGAACGCGAATTGAAAACTGCGTTATCCAAACTCTCTCAAAAACCTGCATTAGTTGTAACGGATTCGCAGGCCGTTTTGAAAGCATCCGCCGATACCCCGGATGACATACCATTTACAACATTCAGTATTTTAATGGCAAGATTAAAAGGGGATTTAGAGGGATTAGTGCGCGGTGTAAAAGCAATTGAGACATTAAAAACCGGTGCAAGAATATTGATTGCTGAAGCATGCACACATCATAAACAGGCAGATGATATCGGCAGTATACAAATTCCACGGTGGTTGAGGCAACATGTCGGTGGGGATATCAATTTTTTCTATTCAAGCGGTCCGGAGTTCCCTGTTGATTTAAGTACTTATGATTTAATCATTCATTGTGGTGGTTGCATGATAAATAGGAAAGAGATGCTGAGTCGTGGAATAAAAGCCGAGGAAGCAAATGTACCAATGGTTAATTTTGGCGTATTTTTAAGTTATATTCATGGCGAGTTGGAAAGAGCCCTGAGGCCATTCCCGTTAGCACATATGATTTATGTGGAATAATTTCTTGTATTTATCTATTGACGTTTTTAATGAATAAAGGCAAAATAACACACATTTAAGTTGAAAGTTGCTTTATTATGCCTTTAGTTACTAACCGGGATGATGTTTTGGATATTTATGCTCATGCTGCGGGCAAAGGCTGGGTTATTCCTACCTTTTGTGCTGAAAATTTGAGCACAGTTGAAGCAATATTGTCAGCGACATTTGAATATTCATGTAAAATTAATTATCCTGAATTACCCATTACAATTGCAATAACCAATAGATATCTCCATCGTTCCCAAACTGTTAATTATACACATACAAAAAATTGGCAAATTGGACTGAAATTATTTTTAGCAGAATTAAAAGTTTTAACTTCTTCTGATTCACCATATTATAATTTGTCAGTAATGATTCATCTTGATCATATTCAACCTGATGTTGATGCGGAATTGTTATTATGGGATATGAAACAGTTTTCATCTATTATGTTTGATGCTTCAGCAAAACCATTTGACGATAATATCACCATGACATCTGAGTTTGTTAAAAAGCATAAAGATGAAATTGTTATTGAAGGTGCTTGTGATGAAATAATTGATGCCGGTGGTAATGAAATTAATTCTTTGACAACACCAGACAAAGCAAAAAGATTCTTTGATCAGACTGGTGTAGACTTTATAGTCGCAAACCTGGGGACAGAACATCGCGCGGGTACTGCCAATTTAACATATCATGGTCAGGTTGCCAGAGAAATAAAGCGTGAAGTTGGCGCAAAAATGGTATTACATGGTTGTTCTTCTGTATCTAACATTCAAATTAAAGATTTGTATTCTGATGGTATTTGTAAAGTGAATATATGGACAACTCTGGAAAGAGACAGTACTGTAATATTGTTTAAAGAGATGGTTAAAAATGCCGGGAAAATTATAGGTGAAAACCATGCTAAAAAGCTATTGGCAGCAGATTTAATTGGCAATGAATCAGACATTAACAGTAATACAAACATTGATTATTTTACAACGGTATATCGTCAGGAAATTGTATTTAAAGAGATGAAAAAAATCGTAACCTCATACCTTGAATTATGGTATATCTAAGGAGATAAAATGAAAGATAAAACGACATTTGCTGTATTTTTTGGCAACCGTGGCTTTTTCCCTGCGTCATTAATATCGCAGGCACGCATTGATATGGCTAAAGTTTTAGATGCGTCAGGATATGGTTGCCTGATGTTAGATGAATTATTAACCCGGTATGGTGCTGTTGAAACCCCACGGGAAGGCGAAATATATGCTGATTTTTTAAATAAACACCGCGGGAATTACGATGGTGTAATAATTTGTTTGCCAAATTTTGGCGATGAGACCGGTGCTGTGTCTGCATTACGTGATTGTGGTGTGCCTATTCTTATCCAGGCATACCCGGATGAATTATCTAAAATGTCACCGGAACTTCGACGTGATGCATTTTGCGGTAAGTTTTCTATAATGGATGTATTTACACAATACAACATACCATTTACCGCTATGAAACCCCATGTGGTGCATCCTGAAAGTATTGATTTTAAAGGTAATTTAGATAAATTTGCTGCTATATGTCGTGTGGTAAATAGCATGAAACGTATGACCGTTGGATGTATTGGCGCAAGAACTACACCATTTAAAACGGTACGGGTCGACGAATTAGCATTGCAACATCATGGCATTACAGTCGAAACCGTTGATATGGCAGATGTTATCGGTCGGGTTAATAAATTAGATGCAAACGAACCTGCTGTATTGGAAAAGACTGATAAATTACGGAATTACACCTGTTGGAAAGGTGTGCCGGATTATGCTGTTTTAAATTTAGCTAAACTAGGTGTCGCAATTGATAATATCATCAATGAAATGCAATTGGATGCCATTGCGATTCGTTGCTGGATTGAATTGCAGGAACAATTGAAAATTTCACCATGTGTTTTATTAAGCGAATTAAATGATCGAAATATTATTGCTGCCTGTGAAACTGACGTGGCAAGTGCTGTGGCCATGTATGCATTAAGCAAAGCATCGCTATCACCTGCGGCTTGCCTGGACTGGAATAATAACTATGGAGATGAAGAAAACAAATGTATAGTCTTTCATTGTGGACCGGTACCACAACAGATGATGAATGCTGCGGGACTGGTTACTGACCATGCCATCTTAGCAAACGCAGTTGGAAATGGTTGTTCTTACGGATGCAATACCGGTAGATTGAAGGCATCACCTGTTACAATTGCCGGTATGTTAACAGAAAAAGGTTCAATAAATTTCTATTTAAGCGAAGGCGAAATAACAGACGACCCGATACCGGATGATTTCTTCGGTTGTGCCGGAGTATTGGAAATGGAAGATATGCAGGATTGTCTGCAAACCTTGGGATACTTGGGACATCGGCATCATGTTACTATTACATCCGGATTATATATGTCAGCATTGTATGAGGCTTTTACGCGATACCTTAATTATTCGGTGACGATAGTATGAGTTTATTAGGTATTGATATCGGTACAACTGGCTGTAAGGCAGCAGTGTTTAATTTAACCGGACAGTGTATCGCGTCATCGTATCGTGAATATCATACAGCACATCCACTGCATAATCAGTGTGAACTGAATAGTGTGGCGATTGTAAATGATGTCTGGTCGATAATTCGTGAAGTTGCGTTGAAATCTGTAAATGACCCAATACAAGCTTTGTGTGTCTGTTCAATGGGCGAGGCAATGGTGCCGGTATCTTCAGACAGGAAAATATTGGCTAACAGTATCTTAATGTCAGATGCGCGGGGTGCTGAATATATAACAGAATTAACAGAAAAGATTGATGAAAAAGAGTGGTATGGTATTAATCCAAATATTATTGGTACAAACTATTCTTTGCCGAAATTATTATGGATTCGTGATAATCAACCGGAATTATATGACAATACTTTTAAGTTTCTGTTGTGGGGTGATTTAATTATCTATTTGCTGGGTTGTGATGCTGTAACGTCATTTTCTCATGCTAACAGGACATTGCTATTTGATATTAATTTGGAAAAATGGTCTGATAAGTTGTTGACAATTGCTGGTATATCAATTGATAAATTACCGGATCCTGTAGCCAGTGGTACTGTTGTTGGTATAGTTAATAGCCAGATAGCGGATAATCTTTGCCTGCCGGCAGGGGTGAAAGTAGTTGTTGGCGGGCATGACCAATGTTGCAATTCTTTAGGTGCAGGAATAGTTGAGGCCGGGCATGCGGTATGCGGCATAGGAACTTATGAGTGTATAACCCCGACTTATTATGGCATGCCAGAAAAAAATGCCATGTTGGCAAGTGGATTAAATATTGAACATCATGTGTTACCGGATTTATATGTTTCCTTCTTGTATAACCAGGGTGGATTATTGTTGAAATGGTATCGCGACACATTTGCTGCTGCCGATGTTAAATATATACCCGATGAAATAAATATCTATGATGTATTAGTTAAAGAAATGCCGGATGAATTAAGTAAAATTTTTGTTTTTCCATATTTTGAAATGACTGGTCCACCGAATTATGTCAACGACGCCAGTGGTACAATTATAGGCATAACACCTAATACTTCACGCGGTGAAATTCTGAAAGCAATTATGGAATGCGAAACATTTTATTTTTTCGATTCCATTAATGCTTTGGGCAAAATGGGATATACAATTTCAGAATGTGTCGCCGCCGGAGGTGGTGCTCAATCAAATGCCTGGCTTCAAATAAAGTCTGATATATTTGGCATTCCTTTCGTAAGGCCATTGATTACAGAAACAGGGGTGTTAGGGGCAGCAATATTGGCAGGTGTTGCCACCGGGTTGTTCATAAACCCAAAAGAGGCAACAGAAATATTTGTTCATTACGAATCTGTATTTGAACCTAATTTAGTAAAACATGAACAATATAAAGAAAAGTTATATGAATATCAAAACAAATTTGCCGGAATTAAGAATTATTTAAAACCATACATGACAAATTATTGATTTCGTGAGGTGATAGTGCATGTCTACATTTGAACAATACGGGAATTTTATAGATTCAGAAGGTTGTTTTGAATTAATTAATGAACCACCACGAAAATGGTTAAATGTTCATTTTAATCAAATCGGTGATACTGAATTATATTCTGAAGTATCAAATCTTGGTGATGGTCCGATATCTATACGCAACTTTGATGGAGAAACAGTACAATTAGTATCGTATGACGCGAAATATACATACATTCGTGATGATAAAACTAATGTGGTATTTTGTCCCTGGGGTGCCCCCGCACCGCAGGAAGTTTTAAATAAAAGTTGCAGGTATTATCCAGGTAAAACAGTAATTTCCAGTTCCTGTGCTGACTTATCAGTGACTGAACGTATTTTTGCGCCTAAAACCTTACCCGTAATGATATCTACCGTGACTGTTCAAAACAATGCGGATTATGCTCGTGAAATATCTGTATTTCATTACGCAATGTTTCAACTCACCGGTTGTGACAGCAAGGGTGGGGGAGTTTGGAAAGATAATTATGC
>CAZNLA010000100.1:0-13188 GCA_964573385.1 uncultured bacterium | reverse complement strand
AATAGACATATCTATACGGATAAAATCGAAAAATGTTATCTGGTGTTCTGATTCTGATTTTTCCGGCATTGGAACATCAACTTTAATTACCGGTAGTTCAGTTTTCACTTCGACTTCTTTTACTATAAAGCCATCATTAAGCATTTTGTCGGCTTTTGATTTAAATGCTTTATCTAATTGTGACATTGATTCAATGCCGGGAGGTGTCATAGTAGAAACTTTTTTAGCTGTTTCAATCTTCTTGTCATCCGGCATCATTTCCAATGTTTTTGCTGCGTTATCAGCAGACATGCAAAGCAATAACATCGCCGCTATATGCGCAGGTTCGCCATCCAGTAATTTTACAGCCAAATCCGGTTTTAAGTTATTTATAAAATCAACCTGATGCGGACGTGTTGACAATTGACCTATAATTTCGTCGGCTTTAGTTCCACCTAATGCTTTGTCCAATACCTGGCGTGCAAAGTTGAATCCGGCATTCCGGCGTTCTTCAGCATTTACTCTGGTTTGAAACTCGCGTAGTACTGCCCGTCGTGCGTGTTGTGGGATAGAATCTATATGAATAAGGTCCTGGGTGATGCGTGATACTTCATCTGAAGATAAAATCTCCAGAACCGCGGCGGCCTTTTCTTCACCCAATGCAACTAAAAGGGTGGCGATTTTTTGCGTTTTTGTTAATGGAATTGCTGGTTTATTAATATCAGTCATTTCTTCACCTTACCTTACTTACTCTTCAGATAACATCCCTTTTATAACAGTGGCTACCCTTTTAGGGTCTAATTCGCGCAATTGGTCATCCGAAAAACGTGATTGATTTTGTGGTATCCCTAACGATGTATACATATTTTGCATTACATCTGTGGGTTGGCCATCCGGTGTAACAAAGTTGGGCAGTTGGTTATATGCTTGCGAATTATTTGTTAATTCAGCGTAATTAATCTCTGCCGGAGGTAGGTATTTCCCCTGTACTGGTGCCAGTGTAGCACGGTAAATTGACATTAATACCACTAAAAATATTACCGTAACCAATATACCCGCACCCCATTTAACGCCCATCATAATCATGGACATTTTATCCTGTTTCTTAGCGTCTTCTTCTTCAGTTTTTGAAAAAGTCTGGTCAAACTCAACCGATGACGCGGTTACTTTGGCTACTTCCACACCGGCGACTGCCGCCACATTCGCGCGTAAATCTTCTAATTTCTGCTTAACAGTTTTATCAACCATTAACGATATGGTTACATCTTCAATTTGTCCCGGGGGAATATCTTCTTTTTCAATACGTTTGGAAATTTTGTAATTAGCATTTTTTTCTTTACGTGAATATCCGCCTGCTTTGTTATTGCTACTGCCACCGGTAAGCAAACCACCAGGTGCGAGCATACTGGTTATTCCGCCTCCCAAACCTGCGGTAGGGGAACTGCCATAAGTTTCTTCTGTTGAACGTTCATTTTCCAACACGCCAATAACCTGGCCGGCACTATTTTTATTAGGTGAATAAATTTCGTTTTCAACTACTTTATGATTGAAGTTAATTTTAGCTGACGCGCGAATCATTGATTTATTTGGACCCAGAACTCTATCCAGCATTGACTGTACTCGTTGTTCTATCTGTGATTCAATTGAGCGTTGAACCCGCATTCTGTTATCGCCACTTCCGCCGGAACCGTTAATGTCAGCGAACTCTGTCAGTAAGTTACCGAACTGGTCTACTACCCGAACATTTTCCGGCTTTAAACCTTCAACTGATGATGATACCAGATTTACTATAGCTTTTACTTCATTTGTATTTAATGTTTTTTCCCGCAGAGTTACTAAGATTGACGCGGAAGTCGGTTGTTCATCTGCTGCCAAGGCGCGTCTTTCGGGCATGGCAAGCATCACACTGGCGCTTCGTACTGACTTTAATTTACATATTATACGCGCTAATTCTCCCTGCAGTGCTCTGCGATAATTTAATCTTTCACCGAACTCTGACTGGCCAACCTGTGGTTTATCAAATAATTCAAATCCGGGACTGCCACTTTCCGGCATAGTACCTTCGCCTGCCAACGCCATTCTGGTTTCATCTATGGATTCGCTGGGAACTTCAATAGTTGAACCACCATTTGTTAAACGGTAATTAACCTTCATCTCTTTTAATTTTGTTACGATAGCGTTTGAATCAGCAGGGGATAAGTTGGAAAAAACCTGGGCATATTTGGGAGTGCTTGCCATCATGACTACAATACCAATCAAAATTGCAAGGATTAATATTGAAAAGGCAAATGCTGTCTTTTGCTGTGCTGACAGTCCACCCCAATTTTCAATTATGCTAGCTAATATATTTTTTTGCGGCATTTTATTACTCCGGTAAAATGAACCTGATAATAAGTGGTGATGAATATATCACCTGACAGACGCCTATTATTGTTAGGTTGCCGCTGCTATTCATCCTTGAAGCACCCTTGCAATTGCGTCTTTGTGCTTCATTTTGCTTGAATTACATTTGTGTTTTCATTATTTCCTGGTACGCGTCAATCATCTTGTTGCGTACCTGAATGGTGAAATCCAGTGCCATGAGAGAATGTTCCATGGCGATAATAGCTTTATGTGTATCGTCAGTGCTCCCAGCGGCTACTTTGGTAGCCAGGGATGACGCGTTTTTTTGCAGAGCATCAACATTATCGATTGCCTGTGTTACCTGGCTACCGAAATCTGCGGTTTTCTGTTCATTTACGGCCGCCGGCGCGCTATCTGTTGCTGTTGCCGGTTTATTTATCGTTTGTGGTGAATATGAATTTAGTGGAAAATTACCGATTCTCATTTTTATCTACCCCACTAACCTTTACCAATATCAAGAGCTTTTCTTGTCATTGATTTTGATGCGTTAATAGCTGTGACATTTGCTTCATATGCACGTGAAGCTACAACCATGTCAACCATTTCAACAACCGGATTTACGTTTGGCATTTGTACGTAACCTTCCGGAGAAGCATCAGGGTGACCAGGGTTATACACTGTCTTTCCCGGTGCCTGATCCTGTACTACATCTTTTACATCGACTCCGCCATCTGCGTTTGCTTCAAAGACTGCTATTATTCGCTGGTATGCGTCACCGGGTTTGCCACCGGCTACTCTGGTTGTTTCAGCATTAGCGATATTATTAGCTATAAGGTCTAATCTTACCCGCTGAGCAGTCATTCCAGAAGCAGAAATATCAAGTGAATTCATTTAATTTCTCCTACTTTCTGCCTTCAGAAATTGCGCTGCGGACACCACGGAACTCCATGGTTAGCAATTGCGCGGCAGTTTCAAACTGCATTGAATTTTTTGCCAATTCAACAACTTCATGCTCAATGTTCACACTGTTACCGTTTTCACGTTTTGGTGCGTTTTCATCATTATTTACAGAAGGTGTTATTGAACGTATATCAGAAATCTTGTCGTTGGACATGCTACTGTCCATTTGACTCATAACACTGTTAAGCTGATCCTCAAAGGATACTTCTTTGCGAGTGTATCCCGGAGTTTCAACATTTGCAATATTATCAGCTATTACACGATTTCTTGATACAGTACCATCAAGGACTTTTTCAAGTGCCGCCATATGCGGCGTTAACATCATATCACCCATCAAATCTCCCAATGAGTAACGTATTACTCACGCTACAGAGATTTCATCCTTGATGATAATTAGGCTGTTTTCAGCCTGTATATTTTTATTATACCATCATTCATTGAAAAATCAATGAATTTTTCAAAAAAAATACATTATTTTACAACAAATTAAATCTTTGCATATTTTTTACCAATAATTAACAATGCAATCAGTGGTAACATATAAACATCGTTATCGGCTAACGAATAAGATTGTATGAAGCAGGAAGAAGATACACAAAAACAACCAGATACTAAGTGTATATTAATCTGCTCATTGCATCTGATGCCATAGCAATTATATATAGTATGTCAACGCGTTGTCAAACACTATATACGGACAAAACATTAAGGTTTTGTTAAGAAAAACCGAAAATATCTAATCACTACAACAAAAAATGACTTCATTCACATCGAAAACAGCATTTATATGCATAAATAGCAAAGTTCCCACTTAAAAATATGACAAATCACGAAATAATACCATCCGGTAATTACCTTATAATGTAGCGGAAAACACCTGATATTATAAATGAGAAATATATCTGTATAACAATTATTGAAGCAAATTGGTTAAAAATTCGGATTTTCAAGTGAAAATAAAGTTGTTATTTAATAAATTTTGTGTATTCAATAATAATCAGATGTAATTTAAATAGATGAAATTTGCCATTAACCTTATTTTTAAGGTATATTTTATTCACTTATGCAGAACTTTTCTTTTTTACTTCACCCAATATCTGTGCGCAAAGATGTTGCGCGCAAATATCCTGTTGCTCGATTTCTCCCGGAAAAATTTGTCGAATTTTTGATGTCAAAGATGAAGCCTAAATATATCAGCCATATTACCGGTATTAAATCATCAACCGGCATGGAAACAGAAGGCTGGTTTGTCGGTTGCCCACTTACCCCACGACAATTTATGGAACTTCCGGTGGATTTTGTAACAGGTAAAATTATTGATTCTGCGCTTTTATGCCAATCTTTAGGCGCAAAGATAGTTGGTTTAGGTGCGTATACATCAATTGCAGGTGATGGTGGCATTACTGTTGCCAAAAATGTTGATATTGCCGTAACAACGGGTAATAGTTATACCTGTTACACCGCCATAGAAGGGGCAAGAAAAGGTGCCACCATGATGGGTGTTGATCCACAGGATTGTGTAGTAGCGGTTATGGGTGCCACAGGCAGCATAGGCAGAGTATCTGCCCACCTGTTGGCTGATTTTGGCGTTTCTAAAATGATTTTATTGGGACGTGACAGTGCGCGATTGCAAAAAGTTGCTGAGGAAATGCCGGGAACCAAAGTGGTAGTATCAACTGACCCGGATAAAGATTTGCTGGAAGCGGATATAATCATCACTGTAACATCTGCCGTTGACGCTGTTATTCACCCGCAACATCTGAAACCCGGCGCGGTGGTTTGCGATGTGTCACGACCGCGTGATGTATCAGTAAGGGTAGCGAAAGAACGCAATGACGTATTGGTTATAGAAGGTGGAGTTGTCGCTATACCGGGCAATGTTGAATTTGGCCTTAATTTCGGTTTTCCGCCTCGGACCAGTTATGCCTGTATGGCAGAAACTATGATATTATCACTGGAAAATCGCTACGAATCTTACAGTCTGGGCAAAGAACTAGAACTGGAAAAAGTAAAGGAAATCGGTCGTCTTGCCGACAAACACGGTTTTAAATTAGCCGGTTTCCGCAGCTTCGAAAAACAAGTAAGCGAAGAAGATATTATGCAGATACGGGAAAGGGCAGGAAGAAAGTAAAAGTGGTTTACAGTTTATAGTGTTCGATGATTGAAAAATTATAATTTATTGAATCGGATTTTTTTATATCGTAGTTAATCTGATTTGTTATAAAAATCAATTCCTATCCGCTCTATATGTTCCAGCAATGCTGTGTTGCTGATATTTGAAAGAGCTATTACATCAAATTTATATGGTAATGGTAAATCATCTAAATCCATTGCAATAGCAGCAATCCCTCTTTCATTATTCATCTAACTGACTGGAATACCTAATAATATGTTTATACTGGTCAAATGGCAAGAGAGAAATAATTAATTAAATATTATTATGTTGATATTTACCGATAATCTTCTCTTACTTCACCACCGGTTGCGGTGGCAACGGTTTCGGCTTCCATTCATTTGCCTGTTTAGTAGCCTCTTCTATTTCTTCTTTTGTGAAGTTAAATTTATCGATAGTAAATTTCTGTTCCACCAAAATATTGTGATCTAATAATTTTTGTGCAAGTAGCATTGACTTATATGCTTCAACACGGGAGATTTCTTTTGTATATCTTTTATCTTGAAAACAATACATAAAATATATCATATAAAAAGCATTTCCAAGACCATAATCTGCAGACATTCTTATACCATCAATTAATTCCTTTTTATCTAAAGAAAACATATTTTTCATGTAAATCGCTTCAATATCATTCATCTTAGCAGCTTTAGAAAAATATTTTATACATTTCTTGTCATCTCCTTCTTCTCTTCCTCCCGAAAAAAATCTATTATAATATTCTCTTGCCATAACACAATATGAATCAGCAATGCCATTTTCTCCAGCCTGAACTAAGAGTTCATTAGCATTAACATCATCTATATTAAGATTAAACTTATAGCAACCCAATTTATACTTAGCATAGTTACTTTTTATCGAAGCTTTTTCATACCACTTCATACTCTCAATTGTATCGCCAAAAGTTCCTTTACCGTTCTCATACATTTCTGCGACTATCAATTGGGCATCAATGTTGTTATTGTCGCCAGATTTTATGAACCATTTAATAGCAGTTTGATACGATCTTTTAATCTTAACTCCATCATAATAAAACTTTCCTAACTGATATTGTGCAATACTATCATTATCATTAGCGAGTAGTTCAAGTTGTTCTATACCTTCTTTAATTTGCCCATTATTAATATTATAAATCACAGTATTTAAATCGATTGCGTTACACATTATAACCACAAATACAGAACTTAACAAAATTATATATTTCATATTTAACCTCACCAATTTAAATTAAATGGAATCATATTTTTATATTTCAATTCTTTTTTAAGAAATATATCTATCGATTTTACGTTCATATTTTTTTCATCATCTAATGAGATTATTTCGATAGTATTTTGACTTGGCAATTTCGAATTTTCTTCAAAAAATGGTTTTAACCCAGCAATTTTTTTTCCATCAGAAGACCATATAATATTAAATGTTCCAGCTAAACCTTTAATTTTCTTTTCTTTTTTTTCATTTATATTCATTATATACACATTAACATAACCATCTAATTTATTATAATTATATTCTTTTATTCCATATAATAGTAGATTATTATATGGTAACCAACCATAAAGTAAAAAATCTGGTTTTCTACTATTTAAATAGCTATCTTCATCATTAATACCTAAAATTTTTGATTCTTCAAATAGTGAATATGATATTTTTTCAAATGTATCATATATTTTAATTGATGTTAACCCATTTTTTCGAGATAACGACTCATATGCAATAAGATGACCTTCTGGTTGTATATAGGGATTATAGGATAATTCATGATTTTCCTGTTTAATTATATCAACATTATCCCATCCTATTCTACCAACAATAACAGTGGAGGACATTAAATTATCATGTTTTTTATTCTCAATAGTCTCAACATACAATTTATTTTTATAATCTATTGATAACTGTCCAGAAAATTGACCATCAATATCAGTCTGATTAAATATTTTCATTGAATCATCAGAAATATAACAAAGTCTATTTACTCTTTCTTTATGATATTTGTAATAATTGTAAGTATCCATATTAAACTTATTATCATAAAACTTATTATTTGTAATATCTAAACCATCAACTTCAGTCATCCAAAATATATGATTATTATCAGACCATAAATAATTACTCGAAATTGTAGGGAAATTTAATTGAAGATCATTATCTATTTTTATTTTATTGTATTGCTTGGAAGTAATATCAAAGATAAAAAAAGAATTTTCAAGATAAAATGCAATCTTTTTATGATCTGGTGACCACTTTGGATGAATAGCGAATGGCATAACTATTTGCAATTCATCCTTCTCAATATTATATGCGTATATACCAGGAGGTGTAGTCGAAGGACCAACCATTTTTAGTTCTATCAATAATTCGTTACCAATCAAATCTACATTGGCATACTTAGAAAAGACTAAAGTAGGTAATATTAAAATAAAACAAATTATTATTTTAAACATATTTATAGTCCTGCCATATGTCGTTGTGCGGTTCGTTGATTTTCATAATATTCAGACTTATTTAAACCTTTATTTCCTGATACTAAACCCCATGGTGTTTTTCGTGGAGAGGTAGTATTATCCCAACGATTGAACATCAATCTTATCATTTCTAAATTTACCTGTCCATAAAAGAAAAAAGACCGGCGGTTCCGGTCTTTTTTGTGTTTTATCTATTTTTACAGTTCGCTGCTTCCCATCAGATATTTATCAACTTCCCGGGCGGCATCTCTGCCTTCGCGGATTGCCCATACCACCAGACTTTGTCCCCGGCGCATATCTCCGGCGGTAAATACCCCCGGGATATTGGTGGTGAACTCGCCGTAATTGGCCTGGACGTTACTGCGTGGGTCGCGGTTTATTCCCAAATCTAATAATACTTTATCTTCCGGTCCCAGGAAACCCATCGCAATTAATACTAATTGTGCCGGCCATTTTTGTACTGATCCGGGGATTTCACGCGGGAAAGATCTGCCATTTTCATCTTTTGCCCATTCTACCCGCATGGTATGAAGTTCTTTTACATTTCCATTTTCATCGCCAACAAATTTCTTAGTGGTGATACAATATTCACGTGGGTCACGGCCATATTCCGCTATCGATTCTTCCTGGCCATAATCTATTTTTACTGTGCGCGGCCATTGTGGCCATGGATTATCGGCGGTTCTTTTTGCCGGCGGCATCGGCATAATTTCAAATTGGATTTGTGACTTACATTCATGTCGAATTGAAGTAGCAACGCAATCAGTGCCGGTATCGCCACCACCGATTATTATGACATCTTTGCCATTCGCACTGGTATAATCACTTTCATTATCTAACAGATGACTGGTGTTTTGTGATAAGAAATCAACCGCAAAATGGATTCCTTTTAATTCTCTGCCTTCTATTTTCAAATCGCGTGGTTTGGTTGCTCCGCCGGATAAAACTACAGCATCAAACTCTTTCAATAATAATTCAGAAGGATATTGATTACCCACTTCAGTATTGGTGCGGAATATTATTCCTTCCGCAGCCATTATATCCACACGTCGTTGTACAACTTCCTGCTTATCCAGTTTCATATTGGGTATGCCATACATCATTAAACCACCGATTCTATCAGCGCGTTCAAAGACTGTAACGGTATGTCCCGCTTTATTTAACTGATCTGCTGCTGCCATGCCTGCTGGCCCGCTGCCAACAACAGCAACTTTCTTACCTGTTCTTACTTCCGGTGGGTTTGGTTTTATCCAACCTTCTTTAAATGCGCGTTCTATAATGCTGACTTCAATATTTTTAATTGTTACCGCGGGATTATTTAACCCTAATGTGCATGACCCTTCGCATGGGGCAGGGCAAACACGTCCGGTAAATTCCGGGAAGTTATTTGTTTTCAGCAATCTTTCGATGGCCATTTTCCATAAACCGCGGTAAATAAGGTCATTCCATTCCGGAATTAAATTATTCAGCGGGCAACCACTGGTCATACCTTCAAGCATTATACCGCTATGGCAAAATGGTATGCCACAATCCATACACCGAGCTGCCTGATTCAGCAGTTTTTCTTCTGGTAAATGGTGATGGAATTCATTCCAATTATTAACTCGCGCCAGCGGTGACTCATCCGTTGGTATTTCACGTTCATATTCTAAAAATCCGGTTGGCTTTGCCATGGTCGTATTCTCCGTTATTAATTCCCGCCGACACGTGAAAGGTCACGTTTATTGTTTTCAAAAGCAGCCATTACAGCGTCATCACCGCTGAGTCCCGCTTCACGCATTTTATCCATGACTCCCAACATGCGTTTAAAGTCAATCGGCATCACCCGTACAAATTTTGTTGATGTGTTATCCCAGTCATCTAAAATAGCTTTAGCGGCGATACTTCCTGTATATTTAAGATGTTTTTCAATCATAATTTTTAATTCGTTTAAATCAATCGCCAACAACTCTTCTATCTCTACCATCTGGGTGTTGCAATGATTACTAAAAGTGCCGTCTGTATCGTAGATATACGCGATACCGCCGGACATACCGGCAGCAAAGTTTCTTCCGGTTGGTCCAAGCACAGCAACTCTGCCACCGGTCATATATTCACAACCGTGGTCGCCAACCGCCTCAACAACGGCTTTCACACCGGAATTGCGTACACAGAACCGTTCGCCTGCGACACCACAGATATATGCCTCTCCACTGGTTGCTCCATAGAAAGCAACATTGCCGATGACAATATTATCTTTTGCGGTTATTGCGGAATTGACCGGAGGATAAACGATGATTTTACCGCCTGACAAACCTTTGCCAATATAATCGTTTGCGTCACCTTCAAGTTCCAGCGTCATTCCTTTGGGAATAAAGGCACCGAAACTCTGTCCGGCGGAACCATTAAATTTAAGTTCAATGGTATCTTCCGGCAATCCTTCGCGACCGTATTTCTTTGCGATTTCGCTACCGGTTATGGTACCCGCGACGCGGTTGACATTTGATATATTTAATTCTGCTTTTACTTTTTCACCGTTATCAATTGCCGGTTTGCAGATATCAAGCAGTGTTGTTATGTCCAATGATTTTTCTATGCCATGTTCCTGTGGAACAGTACAGCGAACACCAACTTCATCTGATTCTTTAGGTCGATATAATATAGCATCCAGATTAACAGTATTTGCTTTCCAATGGCTAATAGCATCAGTCAATTCCAATAAATCAGAACGGCCAATCATTTCATCTATGGTACGGAACCCCAACTCTGCCATTATTTCGCGGGTGTGTTGTGCTATATAATGCATCATATTAACAACATGTTGCGGGTCACCCTTAAAACATTTACGTAATTCACGGCTTTGTGTGGCAACACCCACCGGGCAGGTATCCAGCGAACAAACCCGCATCATTACACAACCCAAGGCGATTAATGGTAAAGTCGCAAAACCATATTCTTCCGCGCCTAACAGTGCGGCAATTACCACGTCTCTGCCGGTCATTAATTTGCCGTCAGTCTCCAGTACTACCCGGTCCCGCAGGTTATTCAATACCAGTGTCTGGTGTGTATCTGCCAGTCCTAGTTCCCATGGTAAACCGGCGTGACGAATTGATGACCGTGGTGATGAACCGGTACCACCGTCATAACCGGAAATCAGGATAACATCCGCGTGTCCCTTTGCCACACCTGCAGCAATTGTTCCTACGCCGACTTCTGCCACTAATTTAACCGATATGCGCGCGTCGCGGTTTGCGTTTTTCAGGTCATGAATAAGCTCCGCCAGGTCTTCAATTGAATAAATATCATGGTGTGGTGGTGGTGAAATAAGGCCAACACCAGGGGTGGTATAACGTGTTTTGGCAATCCAGGGGTAAACCTTTGCTCCCGGCAGTTGTCCGCCTTCACCAGGTTTTGCTCCCTGCGCCATCTTTATCTGTATCTCTTTCGCGTTTACCAGATATTCCAGAGTAACGCCGAAACGACCGGACGCTACCTGTTTAATAGCACTGCATCTCGAATCGCCATTTTCATCGGGAACAAATCGTCGTGGATTTTCGCCACCTTCACCGGTGTTGCTTTTACCACCGATACGATTCATGGCGATAGCCAGAGATTCATGGGCTTCTTTGCTGATAGATCCGTATGACATTGCACCGGTTTTAAAACGTTTACAGATAGATTCTACCGATTCAACTTCTTCAACAGGAATAGGATTCAGCTTTTTAAATCTCATTAACCCGCGCAGATTTTTCGGTCTGCTTTCCTGTTCGTCCATCATTTTGGCAAACTTTTTGAACAATCCATAATCGCCATTACGTACGGCAGTCTGGAAAGTATAAATCGATTCCGGATTATATGTATGCGCTTCACCACCGGATCTCCACTGGTAATGTCCGCCTTCATTTAACGGGGCAATTTTTGCCGGACGTTTCGGGAATCCCTGTATGTGGCGTCTTCGCACTTCTTCGGCGATAATATCAAGCCCGATACCGCCAATGCGCGATGGAGTATGGGTGAAATATTTGTCAATTACATCTTTATTAACACCAAGGGCTTCAAATATCTGTGCGCCGCAATAGCTTTGTACAGTGCTGATGCCCATTTTGGTCATCGTCTTTGAAATGCCTTTTACTGCTGCTTTACTATAATTGTATACGCCTTTTGCATATTTGGTGTTTGGCAACATGCCATTTCTTATCATATCATCGATTGATTCGTAAACCATGTATGGGTTAACCGCACTGGCGCCATATCCTATTAATAACGCAAAATGATGGACTTCGCGGGGTTCACCACTTTCAATGACTAACCCGACATTTGTGCGCGTGCAGGTGCGAATTAAATGATGATGTAATCCCGCAGTAGCTAATAATGATGGTATTGGTGCTTTATCTTCTGATATATTTCTGTCTGACAGAATAATAATATTCGCGCCATTTGCTATTGCTTCATCGGCCTTAACAAAAATACCGTCCAACGCGGCTTCCAGGGCAGCACCACCACCGTTGACATCATATAACATAGGAATAGTAATTGACGCAAAACCCGGTTTATCAATATGACGTAATTTTTCTAATTCTTCATTGGTTAATACCGGGGATTTAACTTCAACTTGCCTGCAATTTACCGGTTCCGGGTGTAAAAGGTTTCCTTCTGACCCGATTAATGTTGATGTTGCTGTAACAATTAATTCGCGGATACCGTCAATTGGCGGGTTTGTAACCTGCGCGAATAGTTGCTTGAAATAGTTGAATAATAGCTGTGGTTCATTTGCTAAAACCGCTAGCGGCGAGTCAATACCCAGTGCACCAACCGGTTCAACACCATCGCTGGCCATGGGTATAAATATCTGTCTGATATCTTCATAACTATACCCAAAAATCTGCTGTCGTTGCAGAATAGTTTCATGGTCAGGTGCGCTTATTGTGGGTGGGTCTGGTAATTCATCCAGCGAAATAAGATATTCATCCAACCATTCAGTATATGGATGTTCATTAGCATATTTTGCTTTAATCTCTTCGTCGTCAATTATACGGCCTTCATTGGTGTCAATTAATAACATACATCCCGGTTTTAAGCGACCTTTATATTCCACCATGTTATTCGGAATATCCAGTACGCCAACCTCTGACGCCATTACAACCAGGTCATCTTTTGTTACGTAATAACGTGAAGGACGCAAACCGTTTCTGTCCAATACCGCGCCAACTACGCTACCGTCAGTAAATGCTATAGATGCGGGAGATCGGAAGAGCACACGTCTGAACTCCAGTCACATTCAGAAATCTC
>CAZNLA010000099.1:0-13303 GCA_964573385.1 uncultured bacterium | reverse complement strand
GTTCCGCCTAAAATCCTGACTTTTTTTGTGCGGATTTGGTTGCTAACGGCCTAATTATTACGAATACACGATTAACTGCACAGTATTCTACACATCTTTTCACATTTTGTCCTGATTTTTATGCCGGTTAATAGAAGTGCATATTTTCATAAAGGTCACTGAGCCTGTCGAAGTGACTTTATATGTAAAATTTTTCTAATTTATTTGGGTTGGATAATTACGAAGATTGAGCCATTTCGGATCCTTATAAAAGGATAATGCGGGTATCACGCATCCTGCGCTAACCCGCATATCTTGTCTACTCTTTCTTTTCTTTTCTCTTTACGGCAACGTTTCACCGACTGCTACTCCATGTAGTAAAGTGCCATCCATTGTCTGGCCATCCCTTGCCCCACTTTCGCATTCTATATGCGCAGATTCGGTAAACCCGTCATTCCACTTGCCGTTGTTGCGGATCTCATCCTAAGATTTTATTCATCATGAATATTGCTATTGAAGGATCAACATCCGGTTATAATTCACCTTCATAACAGTGGTGCCTTACCATCATGGTTTTGCTTATTACAGCAATGGGTAATCAGTTGAACCCTGACATTTCATCCACATAATCCATCTAAATCCGCATCTCCTATAGTTATAGTCTCCTGGAAAAGCTAAAAAGTTCCCTTTTTTTCAAAAAAAATAATATTTTTTCAAAAAAAGTTTATTTTTATTAAATATTATGCAAAAACAGGTGATTTCATGACTAAATATGAGGAATTTACTTAAAATTATTCCTGACCATACCGAACTGGTAATAGTAAGAGAAATTGGAATTTAATCAGGACTCTCGCTTTAAAATGGTCGCTTCGACAAGCTCAGCGACCGGTCACTGAGTCTGTCGAAGTGACCTTAAGCGAAAGTTTGGAATTAATTTAACCACAAAATACACGAAGGACACGAAAATGAATATTTATAAAATCCAGTCATCCGGGGGGAAATTGAAACTGGTGATATCTAATTGTCGGTGTGCTTGTTTATTTGCTATTTTGGCGATGTTGCTTAACATATCTTCTGATATATCCGCGTCAGGAAATTGCGGATAAAAATGTAATATGGCTTTTAACATTGTGGACGCGTATGTTTCCCCTGCTCTATTTGTATCCACCGGGCCTGGATGCGGTAAAGCAGGATAAAAAAATGATTTACCATGGATATAGATATCGCAACCGCGTGCGCCATCTGTTATTGTTATCAATGGTATCTCACTGATAAATTTATCATGGTTTGACAGATGTTTCCATTCCAACGCGTTCATCGCAAGGTAGTCTATTTTGTTTACAAGGTCATATAATGGATAAGCCGAATCATCAATATTTCGCATCGATGGTGCACAAATTACCGGCGTTGAAATATCTGATAATAATAATTCTGTCATAAACCTGTTTGGCGCGCCGCAAAAAATTACGCAATCGGCTTGGTTTATCAGTGTATAATCATTACTATCAGGTTGCCATTGTAATAAAGCATCGCGTAACCCCATCGCTAATTTATCGCCACTTTTTGATTGAATAAGCAACGTCGTATCGGTGGAATATCCGGATAATATAGTCGGCAAGACAGATATGTTATGACTTTTCAGAATATTAAGTAAAATATCACCCGGATTATCATCTCCTAATGGCACACGTAACCTGCCACCAACAGCTTTTGCGTATCCCGCGCCCATGCCACCTAATTGTCGTATACAACTTTCCGCGGAATATTTACTAACAATTGGCAAAGATTTATCACCATACCGGCGGGATAAAATTGCCTCGCGCAGATAATATTCACCGCCGGTAGTGGTGGAATTTGCGGGTAAAATTAAATTTAAACAATCACCGATGTCACTTATTATTGATATTTGCCGTGAATCATCTGCAGTAATTTTCTTTATCGGCAAACTCTGGTCAAGTGGTGCTGTTAATTCTGGCGCAATCGGTTCTGATATGGTTATGACCGTGTCCAGATAAGCAGGTCCATATATTAAACTACCGGTTAAATTAACCATTAATTTGTTGCCATAATAATATCTGATAATTTTTTGAAAGGCAGACGATTTAATAAATTATTGCTTTTGTTTATCACCCTTTTTTGGTGGTAATAATCGTAAAGGTTTATCATCTTCACCATCCGCTTCCATTCTTTCCATCACTTCTTTAATCATTTTTAACATGTCTTCTTTGTTTTCGTTAATATTGTTATCATCAGAAATAAAGTTGTCATTAAATAAACCATTATCATCAAAATCGAATAACTCATCATCATCATCATCTTCTTCATAATTATATCGTATTTCATCTAATTTATTCATAATTTCATCCTGAAATATTAAAGATAATGCCACTGTTTCCGGTAATTCTTCCTCATCTTCCTCATCTGCAAACAGGAAAAATTCCTCTTTATAATGATTGAATGTATCCATTGTTATTGTAACCGCTTTGTCTTTATGGTTATAAAGAAAATCAACAGGTTCAAAATTAAGTGTGACGACAGAAGGTTCTTTTTCGGAGTAAACGATAAAATCACCACTTATCTTAAGATTTATTATTGCTGCCCCTTCCTCGCGGTCAAAGGTATCTATAGCCGCGGAACCAATATATTTTTCCACGGCACCTAGAGGTGCTACACCGTTCATCATTTCGGTAAAATATACTATCTCATATGTCATTGGTTTTAATTTAAATGTCATGTTGCCATTTTTTTTCAACTTACCACAATTTCCTTTAATGGCTTTAAAAAAGATAATATCGTTTTCCATTTCATCCGGCATATACGCTGATACATCAACAGTTTCAGTAATTATTATACCGTTAACATTAACGTTAAATATTCCTAAAACGACACCAAATTCAGTATAATTTCTGATAATAAGCAGTTTCTTTTCATGCAGGCAATCAATAAAAATGCGGTCCGGTAATGGCAAGGCAATATCTTTTGGCGATAAAATAGAACCATCATCCGCAATGAGTCGGTTCACAATCTTTGTATCATATTCATTCGGTTTGTCGCAAATATATACCGGTCCACCACTGATAGCGCGTGCTGCCGCGTGAAAATCTCCCTCCGCAGATCCACTTTTAAACATATCCCAGTCGGGAATGGCAAATAATGATGTGTAGATTGCGTTCATGGCATTTGCAAATATATGTTTTTGTTGGATTTCGCGAGGTTTTCCCGGCAAATAGTCATCTGAATTGCGCACAACATTAGTTGTCAGCAAATTTTGAAATACGTCATTCCCATGGGACATGCAATGTATCACATTATTTTTAAAAAACAGTCCGGCAGCGGATTGCATCGCTTCCTGATATCTGCGCATGGCAAAGTTTTTGTTATATTTGCCTGCAGTAAACAGTTCTAACCCTGACTGACCGTCAACTTTTACTATTTTCACACCTAAAATAGCTAATTGCCGGTACCAATCTAAATAAAAACGTGATATATCCTGTGGATCAACAAGATACAATGGTATCTTTTTATCTTTATCACCATCCCACGGCCGAATAAAGTTTTCATTTTCAATTAATCTGTATTGATCAGCCAATTCGCCGTTTTTGTTTATTCCACCCCAATATCCATTTAAGTTATGCCAAACCCCTAATTCGATATCGTTTGATATCAAAAGTGTAAGTATTTTTATAAAGTTATCTCCAAACTTTTTGTTGTTGGGGGCAAACGAGTTAAGGTAGTCACCTTTAACATCCAACCAACCGTCATCAATAATAATATAACCGGGTTTTATATTATCTGTAATCATACTTTCTACTCCGGTTAATACTTTGTCTTTATCTACCTCATGGTAAAATGCATCCCATGTACACCAACCTAATTTTTTTGTAAAATCAGGTCTCTTTTTATATATTCTTGGTACGAAACTTTTATTTGACAGATAATTTATCATGTTTGCGATATAATCTAGATGATACATTATTTCGTAATTATCAACGACAATTAATGCTACAGAAATGTTATCTTTTTTATGTTTTTCATTTGGAATATAATTTTTCTGGGTGAACCTGATAACATCATTATCATCATCTTCATCTCCCTGCAACGTAAATGCAAAATCATCATAAGCCAACGGTACTATCGCCTGCTGGTTACCATCGGTGGTCTCTATTATTAAAAATTGAGTTTCTGCCGGGACATCTGACAATTTTTGACCAAAAGATGGTTGCATCCAATAAGTATTAAACCGGCTCAATGCCATCCAGCGTTTAACGTTAGGGAACTTAGCTAACAGATCATCTTCGTTATTGATCATGTCTATGGTGGTGCAGTATAAAAATGATTTTGGGTGAATAGATGAGTCCTGAATTGTCATTAATTTTGCATTTGAATTGACTAATATATCAAAGTCATTAAACATGTTGATGCCCTCAAATTGTAGTAAATTGTTCTAACATAAATTTGCTGATGTTTTAATCAGGTTAGATAATGTAAATTTCTGCATTTTATCTTTTTCTTCCTGCTAAATAAAAAAAAGCCCGGTAATATTATACCGGGCTTGGGTTATTTAATTTTATGCGGCGGCTTTTTCGCCTTTTGGTTTTTCTTCCTTATTAGCTTTCGGGGTTTTCCCTGCGCCATTTCCGCCGTCTTTTTTGCCACCATTTCTTCCACCGTTTGCCGGCTTAGCTTCTTTCTGTTTAATTATTTTGCCGTCAAAATCGCGTAAATTAAACATTTTGTCATTAACTGTTACTTCGCGTGCTAACACGAATGTTTTTTCACCACGGACAACCTTCCAACCTGTCGCGACTAATTTATCGCCTTCTTTAATTTCAATACCAAATGCATCCGCAATTTTTTTCGGGGCAATTAAAACGATAGTTTTTTCATCCACCGCAAACCGCATAAAACTTGGTTCATCTGCCGGGACACCTTCCGGTAATTTTGCTATACCATTAACGCCAATTATTTCAGCTTTTTCTAATTCCGCTTTAGTTAATTCTTTGAATCTGGCCAATTTTTCGGCTTCCCATACCGGCATACCTTTTTCATCACGCAGGATATAAACTTTTCCGTCTACTGTGATGGTCTTAGCCAATATAAATGCGCTTTTTGCCGTTTTTTGTTCCCAACCGGCAACTTCAGCAACTACACCGTCTGTTAATTTCAATTCTAATTTTGTTTCAATATACTTTTTTGGTCCTGCTATTACGTTGCTGGTCGCGTCTCCGGTTAATTGAAATTCCAACCCCATGGCGAGGCGTGGATTTTTTGCCGGGTCAATTTCGATGATTTTTACAGTGCCTTTTACCGTTACTGCTTTCAATGCGGAAACATCAATTGCAACTTTTTGTTTTACAGCCGGTTTTTCTGGTTTGGCCGGTTTGGCCGGTTTTTCAGTTGCAACAGCATCCTGGCATAACGCGCCGATTGACAACAGTCCAATTGCTGCTGCAATTGATAAAAACTTTACAAGTCTCATTTTTTTCTCCTTTTGTACATTTAGTAAATATTTATACGTACCTATTTATTAGTAGTTGCAGGACCATTAAAAGTTCCGTGTTTTTGACGATTTCAGTAATTTTTTTTTAAAAATCTTTATATCTTTCATTTATAATTGTTTTTTGGGAAAATAATTAAGATTATTTTATCATTTTCGTAACAAATATTTACAATTAGCGTCAAAAGTTACATAATAAGCCAATCTATCCAAGGAGAACAGTAATGACCCACTTCCGTTTATTTGCCACGATGTTGTTCGTGGGGTTGCTTGCTGGCATATCAGCATCGGCAGCTAAACTTACGGTATTATTGCCTTTAAACCGCGTCGCGTATCAGACCAATGAACAGATTGATGTTTCTGTCGTTCGTAGCGATGTACAGGCATTACCGGCAGGTATTTTAACCATGACTGTCACTGGTGATGACGCCAGTAAAATGACATTCAACTTTCTTGTTAAGGCAGTCAGTGTAGTTGGACCTGACGCGCGCAATACCGAAAAGTTGCGCTTGAATGGATGGTTGTTACGACCGGGTGGTTATACTGTTGATATCGCCTGTGATGGCGCATCCGCGCAGACGAAAATTGAAATTTTCAGCCATATACGTAAAAGTGATTATAAAACAATTCACTGGGGTGGCATAACCAATAAAACAATGATTGCTGAAGGCGAAAATGGAATGGGATTCAATATTGCAATGGGTGAAACCGGTGAACCTTCCATACGCGCAGGTCTGGATATCATGGGCAATTGTTTAATGGGTGGCGGTCACCAACATGACCTGAAATTAACAAATGACTGGTCGGATCCAAATGTATATATTGGTGCTATTCAACGCGGTGTTGACCGTGCTTTTGGTTTCCGCACCATGCCGAATGCTATTGGCGCGCATTTGCATGACGAACCGGGTCTTACCTGGTTACCCCATGCATATTTAAAAGATAAAGACGGCAAACCTGTTTTTGGACCACATGACATATCTTTCCAACGGGATGCTTACAAACGCGTTTATGGCGAAGAGATGCCATGGTTTGATAAAGTTGATACTAACACCCCGGAAGGTTTGGAAGCGTGGGCAAAGGTTTGCGAGTTCAAACTTGGTTTTATGGATATGATGTGGAAAGCGTCAAAGAACGCACTTGACCGTATGAAACCCGGTTACCTGTCTGTTACCCAAACTCAATATGGTTGGACAGCATTTCACGATGGTTATTATTTTAACGTTGCACGCAGCATGCCAATAATCAGTGGACATGGTGGATATAATGACTTTTGGTTGCGCAACCTGAACGCGACATTCTTCCTTGAAATGGCCCTGCCAAGGCAAACTGACAAGCCGACATGGTACCTGCCAGAATGGTATAACATGACCCCGGATGCGTTCCGTGAAGAGCATAACCTTTCCTTCATCACCGGTATCCAGGGAATGAGCACACCTCCGGGTTTGAATGCCACCAGTGCCGCCGCATCCGGCATTACTGAAAGCAATAAACTGTTTGCCCGTTTGGGAACCATTTTTACCAAGCCGGCACTCACCCGTCAGGATGTCGCGGTTTTATACTCAAAATCATGCATTGAACACAGTCATGGCGGCAGTCCGCAACTGGGTTCATTACCATCAGTCTATATGGCACTGAAAATGAATCAGTACCCTATGAGTGCGGTAGTAGACGAAGATATTATCGACGGAACCCTCGCCGCCAACCACAAATCAATAATATTGACTGGTTTGGATTATCTTGACCCGGCAGTTATTTCTGCGTTGGAGTTATATGCAAAGGCCGGCGGAGTTGTGCTGATTACTTCAGAATGTAAAATTAATGTTGCCGGTGCAGTGAAATTAGATATTGTCCCTGGTGTTTTATATGCAAAAGCCCAGGCTGATTTGAAAAATATCACTGATAAAGAACTGTTAAAAGCAGAAACAACCAAGGCGAATTCATTCCGATTAATGTTAGACAACGCCGCGCCTTTGGCAAAAGCTATCAAAGATGCGTTAAAAGCAAAAGCTATTGCTCCGGCATTTGAAAGCGATTTGGATACTATTGCTGCCGGCAAACAAGTTCGTGGTGATATTGAATATTTATTTGCCGTAAATTATACACCTGAACAGGGTTACAGTTTACCAGCTGGTGGTTATGGCGTACCGGTAGCAGCCAAAGCAAATATTTCAGTACCGAATGATGGTCGTTTAATTTATAACGCTATTTCCGGCGGTTTGGCCAATTTTGTTAAGAAAGGTCAAATGATGTCCGCAACCCAATATTTTGGACCCGGACAAATGATGGCATATGCCCGAACCGCGCGTCCTATTGGCGGTGTTAATGTCAGCGCACCTGTAATTAACCGCGATTTAACCCGCAGTGAAAACCTGCAAAGTTTAGAGTTCAACGCGACATTGTTGGATACCCAAAAGATTCTTATTGCCGGCACTGCTCCATTGCAAATCAAGGTTATTGACCCGTTGGGTGTAGTAAGATATGACATTTACCGCGCTACTGATAAGGGTGTTTGCGCAGTAAGTCTGCCGATAGCCACAAATGATGCTGCCGGTAAATGGACCGTAACTGTTAAGGAATTACTTGCTAATACCGTTGGCACCGCAAACTTCACATATCTGCCGGCTAATCAATGTGGCGTTATGGCCGGCGTTTCTCAGCGTGCGGTATATTTCTGGGCAGATAAAGAAAATATTTACAATTTCTTCCGTAATTATCGCGTTATCACCATTGTAAAAGGCAACAGCGAATATAACAATGCTGCTGCTGACCGGTTGGTGCAGATATTAAAACCATATAATGTTACCGCTAATGTCATCACCGCGGCAGAGGCTAACAAGGCACGACCATTAACTGATGAAGAAGCGAAAACATGGTGTGGCACCCAGGCTGCCGGGTCGCTTGATACACCGGCGGCACTGAATACCCGCAATAATCCACAGGTTGTCGGCTATAACTTATCTACCCCTACAATTTTGTTGGGTAACGATAAAGATAACCCGTTGATTAAGTTTATGATGGATAAAAAAGTGCTGCCATATACCCCGACAGCGGATTTCCCCGGGCGCGGACATGGCATGATAGCATGGAATATAATGAACCTTGGGCATGATGTAGAAAGTATTTCATTATTTGCCAATGATGCGGATGGCATTAACGAAGCAATAGGAACAATGTTCACTCTGGGAATAGGCATTGATCCGTTAACCCCACTGGTATTACCAGTGAATAACAGCATTGCTCCTGCAATACAACCCGCCGTTAAATTAACTGAAGCGCCAATTGCATGGCAGATACAATTAACTGACAGAATTAATTCGATGGGTATTGATAGAAACAACGTAGTAGCGTATAGCGCAAATGGTGTTGAGGGAACAATTGATGAAAAAGGTAAATTTGCAATTTCTGGTGTTGATGCCATACCAGCAGCAGATAAACCAGTTGTCGTGGTTCCTGCTCCGCTGAAAACAAGCCTGATACCGGGTGCGGCAGTAAAAATGGTCGTTACCGGCGCAAATGGTATCGCCATTGCCTATTTCGGTGGTGCCGTGCAAACCTTTGGTATTGATAATCTGTTGAAAACTCAGCAAATGATGCCACAAGATATTAATGCTATGGTGTGGAATAACAACACCCTGGCAGTCGGTCTGGCTGACGGTTCTGTTTTAGGGTTGACTATTAAATAAAAGGACTTTCTCTTAAGGTCACTTCGACAGGCTCAGTGACCGGTCGCTGAGCCTGTCGAAGCGACCAATTTTATGCAGATTTTTGCTAAAACGCGAAATTCCTGAAATAATTATCATTTACTTAATATCGCCAATAAAAACAAAAGCCGCAATACATTTTGCGGCTTTGTGTTTAATATATGAAAGCAGACAATGGTCTTGATGATTAAAAGGTCGTTTTGAAAGGCTAAACGACAAGTCATTACCTGTCGAAGTGACCATATACCAAATAATCTTTACAAACAAAATAAAAAGGTTGATAATAAACTTAATATGGGGTCATATAAAATATTGTCTGCCAGGGGAGAACGGATATGAATTATTTCCGTAGTTCAATTATCACGATATTGCTCGTGTTGCTGTTGGCCGGTATGTCGGCATCCGCGGCGAATCTGCAGGTGCTGATGCCGTTGAACCGCACCGCTTACCAGACCAATGAAATTATAGAGGTTTCTGTAGTACGTAGCGATGTGCAACCATTAACCGCCGGTATTTTAATAATGACCGTTACCGGAGACGACGCCAGCAAAATGTCATTTACCTTCCCTGTAAAAGCGATTCCTGTTGTGGGCACAGACGCACGGTCAACAGAGAAATTATCTTTAAATGGATGGTTATTACGTCCGGGTGGATATACTATAGATATTACCTGTGATGGTGCCTCAGTTCAGAAAAAATTTGAGATTTACAGCCATATTCGTAAAAGCACATATCGGACAGTAAAATGGGGTGGTATAAAAAATAATGACATGTATACCGCTGGCGAAAATGGCATGGGATTTAATATTGCCCTCGGCGATACAGGAGAACCATCTATCCGCGGTGGTTTGGATGTGATGGATTTATGCATTATGGGTGGCGGGCATCAATTTTACCTGAAACTGACAAATGACTGGTCGGACCCGAATGTTACCATTGGCGCCATACAATATGGTATCGACAGGGCATATACTTTCCGCAATATGCCAAACGCGATAGGTTCTCACCTGCATGATGAACCGGGTTTAACATGGAATTTTCACCCGTATTTAAAGGATAAAAATGGCGCGCCATATTTCAGTGCACATGATATTGCCCAACAACGTGATGCATATAAACGCATTTATAACAAAGAAATGCCGTGGTTTGATAAAATTGATACCAATACCCCGGAAGGAATGGCGGAATGGGTAAAGATATGCGAATATAAACTGGGATTAATGGATGCATTGTGGAAAACCACAAAAGACGCTTTTACCCGTTTGAAACCGGATTACCTGTGTGTTACCCAATCACAATATGGCTGGTATTGTTTTCATGACGGGTATTATTATAATGTGGCGCGCAGTTTGCCAATTATCAGCGGTCATGGTGGCTACAGCAACTATCTGTTAATGACATTCAACCCGTCATATTATCTGGAGATGGCACTGCCACGACAGACCGATAAACCGACATGGTATATGCCGGAATGGAATATGATGTCCGCCGATTCATTCCGCGGTGAACATAACCTTTCCTTTATCACCGGAATTCAAGGTATGAGTACACCTCCGGGTTTAAATGCAAATACCAAAACTGCCGCGGGAATTGTTGAAAGCAACAAACTATTTGCGCGCCTTGGGACAATTTTTGTAAAGCCGGACATTACCCGCCAGGATGTAGCACTGTTATACTCTAAATCCAATATAGAAAAAAGTCATGGTGGCAGCGTCCAGGCTGAGACGGCATTACCCTTTGTTTACACCGCGTTGAAATTAATTCAGTATCCAATGAACATTGTCCTTGATGAAGATATTCTTGATGGCACATTGGCGGCTAACCATAAAGCGATATTGCTTTCCGGCATAGATTATCTTGACCCTTCGGTTGTATCTTCACTTGAATTATATGCCAAAACCGGTGGTGTAATATTAATGACCGCTGATTGTAAAATTAATGTTGCTGGCGCGGTGAAATTAGATGTGATTCCTAATGCTGTCAGCGTTAAAATGCAGGAAGAATTGAAGAAGATAACCGACAAGGATTTATTGAAAAAAGAAACCGCACGGGTAAATTCATTCAGTGCACAATTGGAAATTGCCGCACCGATTGCCAAAGCGCTAAAAGACGCATTGATAGCAAATGGCATATTTCCCACCTTTGATACTGATTTAAATACTATTGCCGCCGGCAAGCAAATACGTGGAGATATTGAATATACCTTTGCGGTCAACTTTACACCGGAGGCGGTTACCGGTACGCCGTTGCCGGCAAAGGCAAATATAACTCTGCAGGATGACGGACGTCCCACCTATAACGCTATCACCGGCGGGGCGACAGCATTTGTTAAGAAAAATCAAAAACTAACTGCCGCGATAAACTTTGGACCCGGGCAAATGATAGCAATTGCCCGCACTGCGCGACCTATTGGTGGCATGTCTGTCGGAACCCCGGTTATTAACCGCGACCTGACCCGCGACAGCAACCTGCAGACAATTGATTTTAGCGCGACATTACTGGATAACCAGGGAGCAATAATTGCCGGTGCCGCGCCACTGCAGATAAAAGTCATTGACCCGCTGGGTGTGGTTCGTTACGATATTTTCCGCGCTACAGATAAAGGCGTTTGCACTGTAAGCCTGCCCTTGGCCGCCAATGACGCCGCCGGTAAATGGACAGTTACCGTGAAGGAATTGCTATTAAACAGCACCGGTACGGCATACTTCAAGTATAATCCCGCCGTACAATGCGGCGTTATAGCTGGTGCGTACCAGGGTGCTACATATTTTTGGGCAGATAAAGAGAATATCTTCAAATTTTTCCGCAATCACCGTAATATCAACATAGTAAAGGGAACAAGCGCGTTTAATGATGCTGCCGCGGATAGATTAATACAGATATTGAAACCATACAATGTAAATGTCACTATCATACCACTTGCAGAAGCAAGCAAAGCCAAAATATTGACCGATGAGGAAGCGAAAACATGGTGTGGCGCCAACGCAAAAGGGTCGTTGGAGATGCCTTCAGCAGCTGCCCAACGGAATGACCCGGAAGTTGTTGGTTTTAACTTGTCCAATCCGACTATTCTGATTGGCAATACACAGGATAACACACTGATAAAATATATGAATAAACGCAAAGTTTTGCCATATACTCATACCGCCGATTACCCCGGACGCGGGCATGGCATGATAGCATGGAACTTAATGACATTGGGTCATGATATTGAAACTATCGCACTGATAGCCAATGACGCGGATGGCATGAACGAGGCTATTGGTACCATCTTCACTCTGGGCACCGGAATTGACCCCATTACCACATTTGCGTTGCCGACAGCAAACTCGGTTACCCCGGCAACCCAACCGGCAGTTAAATTAAACGCGGCACCAGTAGTATGGCAGGTGCAAATGCCGGATAGAATAATTTCACTGGCAGTGGTTGAAGCAAATGTTTTGGCATTTAACTTTAAAGATGATGAGATAACAAACGAATTAATTGCCACCTCCGCAAATAAAGTACAGGCAGTTATAGACACAAAAGGAAAAGCTGTTTTAAAAGAAGTTGATACTTTACCGGCACCACCAGTTTATAATACGGTGATTCCCGTTGCTGTAAAACCACAACTTATTCCCGGCGCGACTGTAAAAATGGTGGTTTCCGGGGCAAATGGCACCGCCATTGCATATTTGGGTGGCACTCTCCAGACATTCGGTACTGACGGGGTATTAAAAACTCAGCAGGCATTGCCACAGGACATCAACGCGATGGTTTGGAATGGCAAAAATTTGTCAGTCGGGTTGGCTGACGGTAGTGTGATGGGTTTAAAAATTGAAGGTGGTGAATAAAATTTAACACGTGATTTTCATCTTTTGCTTATTTATCTAACCCTAATGAATTGGACAAGTATTCAGTTTTCAAAAGTAATTTATGCCTTGGAAAGGCATTTTAATGATTAACCCCAGGCGTCAGCCTGGGGATTAAAACATAACATTGTCTGCGCCTCGGAGAGGTGCGTTCATGAAGTCGCCTTTACAAGGCTCATGTTAATAGCCGTTACTTCCCCAGGCTGACGCCCTCACCCTTATACACATTTATTAAAATCATTGTATTAACAATGATTTTGACTCCGTTAGGA
>CAZNLA010000098.1:0-13448 GCA_964573385.1 uncultured bacterium | reverse complement strand
TAACTTACCTACAACCATAACAACCTAAGACTCTTAATCCCAATTAACAAGAAAATCATAAAACTCTAAATTTCGTTCAAATAATGAATTAAGTGTGTGAATTTCCGCCTTTTCCACCTGCAGATAGTAATATGGTTCTTCTCCATCTTCGACTACCGTTTCTAAAAACTCTACAAAAGTATATCCCATTTCAGTCAATTCAACTGCTGCTTTATCTAATTTTTCCACTGATTTATCAATAAAAAAATATCCCCATAATAAAGGCTCATTCAAATTCCAGCAATATTTATCCCGGATATTGCCAAACATCTCATTTATTGATTCCATTTCTATCATATGACACCACCATAAATTAGAATGGAGTCAGTATATCGATATAGGTTATTTATGGTCAAGTATATTATTCCGGGACTTTTACTTACATCCAATCTGACCTATATGTCAGTTTTTAGAATGAAATTATTAAGGCTTTTGCAAAACCCGTCTGAATTGTACGGAATACCGTCCCCGGCATTCCGTACAAATAAAATAGATATTATCAGGTTTTGCAATTACCTCTATTGTTATATATTAAAAAAAACAGATTTATAATCTTGTAAAAACAGACATCGGTATGATACAATTGTGTATCATTTTCGAAAAAGGTTCCGGGTATTTTAAAAATGACTATCACTAATTTATCCGTTACCGATTAGATTATCAACATGAATATCACGTAAAGCGAAGTTCCTGTAAATTATGTAAAGGAGAAAAAGATGATAGAAACATCTAAATCACGTGGGTTTACCCTTATCGAACTGCTGGTTGTAATTGCCATTATTGCAATTTTAGCCGCTATTTTGTTCCCTGTTTTTGCCCGCGCCCGGGAAAAAGCACGCCAGACAACCTGTGTAAGCAATCAACGCCAGATAGCCGCGTCAATGCAGATTTACGCACAGGACCATGAAGAACTGTTGCCATCATACAGCACGGTATGGGCAGATATTAAGGTCGACCCGGGTGCATTGGTATGTCCAACCATGGGGAAATCGACGCCAAATGGTTACGTATACAACAGTTGGTGGTCAGGCATATCACTGGGCAGCATCACCGACCCAACCGCGGCATATCTCAGCGCGGATGGTGTTGCCAGTACAGTGGCAAAAATACCCAATGTCGCCACCGTCGATGCCGATTATGACACTGCCCGCCACAGTGGAAAAATGGCTGTATCATTTGTTGACGGCCACGTGAATATGACTAATCTTGCCCAGCAAGCCAGTTATTTTGCCAACTCGCGGAAAGATATTACATGGGCATCACTTACTAATACCACTGCTGATTATTCCACCGCCGGGTATGGCAGCATTTTACAAAAAGGCACCGGGTCAAATAACTGGGACGCGGATGCTATCAGCACGCAAACACTGACAGGCGACGGTTTTGTCCAGTATAAACCCGGAATAAACGCCACTTATGTAATGGTTTCGCTGAGTACCGGCAACCCCGACCATTCATATGGCAGTCTTAATTACGCGATTTACCATGAAAATTCCAATAACACTGTAGTTTATGAAAACGGCGGACGTATAAATATGACCCCGTCGTTTACCTGTTCAACCACTGATACTTACCGGATATCCCGCACAGGTACTACCATAACCTATTTGAAAAACGGCGTTGTTTTCTACACATCCCTGGTGCCATGTTCAGCAACACTTATTGTGGACACCGCGTTATATTCATCACCGGGCAAAATAACCAATTGCCAGGTATCATATCTACCGGATCATTTTACTTATTTTGCTCCATAAATAAATATCTGTATGGATATTCCCAATTATTATTAACCACAAAAGAACGCAAAGAGCACAAAAGAAGAACTTAAAAGTGACTTTGCGTTCTTTGTGTTTCTTTCGTGGTGAATATCCTGATTCGAATAATTTACTGGGTTTCCATCTGTAAATCGACATAAGCTTACAAATAATAACAAAAAAAGGACGGTGCTTTCGCACCGTCCTGATTTTTTTGCTTTGCGGGTATATCTTATACCAGACCCTGGTCGATCATGGAGTCGGCAACTTTCTTGAAACCGGCGATATTTGCGCCCATTACATAGTTGTCTGGCTGACCATATTCGATTGCTGCCGCGCGGGCATTGTCATGAATGCTCTTCATAATACCTTGCAAACGACCGTCTACTTCTTCACGTGACCATGATAAACGCATGGAATTCTGTGACATTTCCAAACCTGATGTTGCTACACCACCGGCGTTTGCAGCTTTGCCTGGTGCATACAGAATCTTGTTGGCCAGGAACACTTCAACTGCTTCGGGGGTGCTTGGCATATTGGCGCCTTCACCAACAACAAAACAACCATTTGCGACTAATGCTTTCGCATCGTTACCATCGATTTCGTTCTGAGTTGCTGATGGGAATGCGCAATCGCATTTTACGCCCCATGGACGTTTGCCATCAATATATTCAGCGCCGGAGAACTTATCCGCATATTCTGAAATACGACCGCGGCGATTGTTTTTCAGGTCCAATACAAATGCCAATTTTTCAGCATCGATACCGTCTTTATCAAAGATAGTACCATTAGAGTCTGACAGGGTAACAACCTTCGCGCCGAGTTCGTTCAATTTTTCTACGGTATACTGGGCAACATTGCCGGAACCGGAAACGGTACATACTTTTCCTGCGAAGTCCATATTACGGGTCTTTAACATTTCCTGTGAAAGATAAACACAACCATAACCTGTAGCTTCTGGACGAATTAATGAACCACCCCAGTTGAGTGCCTTGCCGGTTAATACACCGACGAATTCATTGCGCAGACGTTTGTATTGTCCGAACATGAAACCGATTTCACGGCCACCGGTACCGATATCACCAGCAGGAACGTCGCAATCAGCGCCAATGTGGCGTTGCAATTCTGTCATAAATGACTGGCAGAAACGCATTACTTCATTGTCGCTCTTGCCTTTCGGATCGAAGTCGGAACCACCCTTGCCACCGCCCATCGGCAGTGTGGTCAGGGAGTTTTTGAAAATCTGTTCGAAACCGAGGAACTTGATGATTGACAGGTTTACTGATGGGTGCAGGCGCAAGCCACCTTTGTATGGGCCAAGTGCGCTGTTAAACTGAATGCGAAAACCGCGGTTTACCTGCATTTTACCCTGGTCGTCCTGCCATGGCACACGAAACATTAACTGGCGTTCCGGTTCAACAATGCGTTCTAAAATAGCATTGTTCATGTATTTCGGATTGCGTTCAATCACTGGCGCGATTGACTCGAACACTTCTTCGACTGCCTGCAGAAATTCTGACTGGCCTTCGTTTTTGCGTCGCGTTACTTCAAGAGCATTGGCGACATAGTTACTTGCGTTAGACATTTTTTTTCCTCCCTCAGAAAAATCATGAATATTTTTGCACAATACTGACCCATATACGCGATATCGCATTTGATAAGTGGTTGACCATTTCCACACGTCAAACGGATATCTGGAAATAAAAAAACACAACTGTCAGTATAACTACGCAGTTGTGTTTTTATTGCGAAATGCGATATCAATCATCATTGGGTCGACTTGCCAGATGCAGGTATCATGGGTATGGTAACGACGACAACCAATCTGACCTTTTTCTTCACGAATTATACCACGCCCCTGCACGCGTTCGGCTGGACGTTCAAATTGCGAAAAAATGGTTTTCGTTTTATATCCCATAAATCCTTTGTCTGGTTGGCAATTATGCAATCAGTGGTTAATTATACCAATTTTTTTCAATTATACAAGAGGCCGACGAAAAAAAATAAAAAATATTAATTACCACAAAATGTATAACAAAAAATATCACCATAAAAGCTAAAAAATATACACATATTAAGCTATAAAATATAAGGTTATTACCTGATTACCTTTATTATAAATCTATTTGATAATAAGTTGATAGAGGTAAAATATTAAAATTTTCTATTTTCTGAGATGGTCATTTCAAAAGACACAGAACTCTAAAGCGAAAGCCCATTAAAATATTTTGATAAATAACTAAATTATATATCATTTAAATTCATAAAAATATGGTATATACAAATGATATATATGGAGTCCAGCTATTTTTAGAGAGATAAACATCCCTATTGTATCCGGTTATCGAATTGTTATCTTCACTGATAAACATTATGTTCATCAGATGTCTCAACTTGCCGAAAATACTGTGTCTGTAGTTGCTGGTATAGGTACCCCGGACGATATATGGATGCAACTGGCAATGCTGGAACATCCGGATGCGGCAGTAATATATAGTAACGATGCATCATCTATTTTAAACGCTATTCAGAAATATGGGAATATTCCGGTGGTTTTAATTGGTGACCAGGATGATATCACCCCGGAAATTAATTATAGTTGCATTGTTACGATTAAATCGCAATCCGCATCAGAGTTAGATTATGCTATAAACTCCGCAGTTAAAAAATACCGTTCAAATAAAACAACTGAGAAATTAAACACCAATAAAAAACAGATACCATGGCAAATTTTAGTACTGGATGATGAGCCAAGTATAAATAAAGTTCTAAAAATAATTCTGGAGTCTGCCGGACATTCAGTTACAGTTGTAACTAATGGTAAAGATGCTGTTTCAACCTGGAAAACCGCGTTTGCAGATAAAAAACCATTCCAATTAGCCATACTTGATTTAACAATACCAGACGGCATTGGTGGCAAAGAAGTTGTAAAAGAAATACAGATTATTGATCCAAATGCTCTTGCTATCGCTTCCAGTGGATATCTGTCAGATGATATTATGGAAAACCACAAAAATTATGGATTTGCACGATGCATGGCAAAACCTTATAGAGCAACCGATGTGTTAAAATTAATCAATGAATTGCAAATTACACATAATACCACTATACGTTATAAGAATTAATTAAATAAAAACTGCTTCATTAATACCCGTTTTAACTTAGCAATAACCCCATATTTTCACCGCGATTCTTTTACTGATTACATATCTGCACCATATACAGTAAATAAGACCAGAACTTTCGCTTTTCTGAATAATCACGAATCATTTATTCTATTGACAGAGTCGATTCAGTATTGTATCGTAGCTGTAACATACAACTGTAATACATAATTCGTGTCAGAATAAATATCGGGAGAAACTTATGTATAAAATTTCTTATTTTCTTTTTTTAGCGTTGTTTGCGTTTGCCGCTTTTAGTGCTGAAAATGTTAAAAACGGGGTTACTGTTAGTTACCAACTACCTGTTGATGGTGTTTTACCACAAACATACCGGGTGACACTGGCAATTGTGGATGTTAAAAAACCGGATTGGATAATAAGCCAGTTTGCCGCCGGGGTGGTACGAACGGTGACAGCGGAGAATGGCGGTAAGTTTGAAGAAATATGGAACGGCCTGGACGACAATTTTATGCCGGTTCCCCCGGGTGAATATGGGGTTAAGGCTATTTATATGCCGGCGACAAAGTGGGATATCGATAATGAATACCATACCGTTGTTCCGAAATTTCTCACCACCGCAGAAGCCTGGCGGGCAATGCCGGGTGACGGCAAACAACAGGTTATAACCGGCGACCCGGTGAATAGCCCTATTGGCGATGTTGATGTAGCAAAAAACGGCATTGCCACCTTCTGTTACCAATACCTGGAGAACTCGCGTAATTTCTACATAGCAGATTTTAACAAACCAATAAATTACGACCAGATTAAAGGTTGTTATGATTCCGGCGGTGCTGCCGGTGGTAATTATGTCGCCACTGATGGCACATTGTCATGGGTTTATGAAGGTGAAGGATTTATATTCCGCACTGACGGCAAAAAGTTTGGCAAACAGGATGGCAGATACCGTAAAGGTGTATATATGCCGGAAGGTTATATAACATCAATGGCCGCGCAACGCGATGATGCCGGTAAATCTTTCCTTTATCTGGCAGAAAGAGGCAAATTATCAAGCGACCCCAAAGGATATTCCCGCAAAGAAAGTTCCACCGAAAAGATAAACAAAATCATTATTTTAAATGGTGAAACCGCAGAACAATTGGGTGAAATAGCAGTTAATAATCCCATGGGCCTGGTGGCGCGTTGGGGAGACAAATTATGGGTTCTTAACAAAGATGATAAGAATTATATTGTCAGTAATATAGCATTAAAAGCCGGCCTGCCGGATGGTGAACTGAAACCGGTATTCACCGTTCCGGATGGAGTTAATCCGAACGACCTGGAAGTCGACAGCCATAACAGAATTTATATCGCCGACGCAAAAGCAAACAAGGTTTATCAATATTCCATCGATGGCAAATTGACACGTATTTTCGGTAAACTTAACATGCAGAAATCCGGCAGTTACGACACTGATACTTTCATGGCACCGGGGAAATTATCCTGTTGGCGCGATGCTGATGGCAAAGACCGGTTGGTGGTGGTTGAGTTGCATGGTCCGGATCGGGTGAGCGAATGGGATACAGAAACTGGTAAAGAGATACGGGAATGGCTAAGCGCGCAGACATTCGCAAATGCCGGTTATGTGGTTGACCCACGCCAAAGTGACAAAATATATATCCTGGGGCATGGCGGTTGGCTGATTCAGTTTAAAGTCGATTACAAAACCGGCGAATGGAAAACCGAAGCGGTTTGGCCGGACGTCTGCAACGGATTTTTCAATACTAACCATACCGGATTCCCCCGAATGCTGTACCATGGCGATACCCGTTATTTAGCATGGAATCGCGGTGATTTTATCTATCGAGAGGCAGGTGATAAATGGTTGCCATCCGCGGCAGTCTGCACCATAACCGAAAACAAAGAGACAAAACGGTATATATGGCATGACGCAAACGGTGATGGCAAGGTACAGGAAGAAGAATACAGGCCGTATCAAACGAATGCACCGGCAGGCACACAAAGATACTGGGGTGAGTCTTTCCTGGATGATTTTTCGTTAGTGGCAATTCAAAATGGTACCTGTGATGTTTACCGACTGCCCGCAGAAAGCTTTGACGCCTTTGGCAACCCGGTTTATTCCCCCACCGGATGGACAAAACTGTTGACCGACCCGATAATGACAGCACGTCAGAACGGCACCGCGACAGCAATTTATGGCGGTAATGAAATAGCTAACAAATTCAGTTCGGCATGGGCAATGTGCGAAGGTTCTATGACAGACGGCTTTTATCTCACCGCGCGCGGTCCGGATTTATCCGCTAATTATGGCGCGCAGCAAAAATTATCCCGTTATGTGCCGGATGGAAAAGGCGGTTTTAATATTAAATGGCGTGTTGGCCGTATGGCTATCCATGGCAATGCCGATCAAGGCGAGATTTACGGCGCTATCCATGTAATGCCCCCCATCGGCGGGTTAGTTACACTGGTCGACCAGACCCGTATGGGGATGATTTTATTCACTGATGAAGGTATGTATGTTGACACCCTTTTTCCTGACCAGCGAAAAACCGGCAGAAAAGGCGCAGGGGCATATAGCCTGCCGGGAGAATTTTTCACCGGATATTCGTATTTGAATAAAGAAAATAATAAAATTTACCTTGCACTGGGTAAAACCACGCCGATGCTATTTGAAATTGAAGGTTGGTCAGGCACTGGTAATTCTGTAAAGAAATTAGAAACAGTGCAAAAAACAGTGGTAATAGCGGCATCACAAATAGCAACCGCGCCGGATTTTGCCCTTGCTGTCCGTAAGCAAAGTGGTGGTGGTTCAACCGCATTGGTGGCGCGATTTGCCCCGATGCCCGGTGGTGGTCCCGCACTTGATGGTTCAATGTCCGGGTGGGAAAGTTGCGAACCGGTATCTTTTTCACCGGGGACAAAACAGTCCGTTGAAGTACGCTGTGGATTCGACCCGGATAATATTTATCTTCGCTGGCATGCGCGATTAGGACAAAAATTTGACGCAAAAGCACTGGAACCTGCAGAACGTATATTCACCCACGACCGCGAGGCGGATACCATGAGTTTCTATATACAGGGTGACCAAAACGCGAAACCGGCAGGCAACGCCAATGGCCGTCCCGGTGATGTACGATTTGTATTCGGACTGTTTAAAGAAGTGCTGCGACCGGCAACCCTGGCAATGTATCCAAAATGGTATGGCAAGGACAAACCAAGTCCGTTAACATATAAAACTGCAACCATGGCATCATTTGAACATGTTGGCTTGCTGACTGACGCAAAAATGGGACATATTATGGATGCTGATGGTCAGGGATACGTAATATCTGTGGCGATACCACGCACCAGTGTGCCGATGTTGCCGACATTTGCCGGCGATTACATTACCCAGGTGAACTTTGACGCTACATTTGGTGGACATAACAGATTCTGGTGGGCAAATGCCGACGGTTCCGCCACCCGCGAAACTTATGACGAACCGACTGAGGCGCGCCTGTATCCGGGATCATGGTCACAGGGAAAATTTGAACAGATAAACAACCTGCCGATACGAACATGGCAAGGTATTGGCCCATTTGGTTTTGCCAAATTAGCCGAAATTAAATACAACGAAGGCAGACCGGAAACCTGCAGAACACTGGCAACATTATCTTTCCCGCCGGAAAAAGGTATCGATTTAACCACCACATATAAAGGTGATTTAACCCAGACACGAAAGAAAATATATACAGTTAAATGGAAAACCGCCAATATAAATGGCGACCAGGTATCACTTGACACACTGTTGGGATGGAAGGGTTACGAAGAAGAAGGCACCGCCTACCTGGCAACCTGGGTCTATTCGCCAAAACCAGCAGATTTAAAATTAAAAGTACTGGACGGTCATGGTCATCACGGCATACGCGCCTGGCTAAATGATGCCGCAGTGCCAATGCTTATACCGAGTGGTAAAAGAATATCCGACCTGACATTTACCATTGACCAGAACAAACCTGTTTCATTGAAAGCTGGTTGGAATAAATTGCTGATTCGGTATGACCTTATATGGGGCAATATGGATTTGGGTATAGAGGCAGATGCCACCCCGGATGTTTTGTGGTCATTAAAATTTGCATCCATTGAACCGGAAGAATTAAAGGTGAAAGCACCGGAAGTTCTGCAAGTGAAATAAAAACTCGGAGATAAAAAAATGAAGACTAACAAACAGTCAAAGTTATTATCACTGCTGGCAATAACTGCAGTGGTTATCTGCAGTTGCTATTGGTTGGCAACAAAGACTAAGGCGCAGGAAGCACCGGCGGAAACCACAGCACCACCGGTGAAATTGCCGACAAAGGAAAAGTTTTATCTTTTCTTATTGGTTGGCCAGTCCAATATGGCAGGCCGCGGTAAGGTTGAAGCCGAAGATAAAGTTGTTAACCCACGGGTATTAACATTAAGTAAAGATGGCAAATGGGTACCTGCCGTTGACCCTATTCATTTCGATAAACCTGGTGTCGGCGTTGGACTGGGACGAAGTTTTGGATTGACATTGGCAGAAAAAATGGACCCGGATATAACAATCGGATTAATCCCATGTGCTCAGGGCGGGTCGCCGATTGCAACATGGGAACCTGGCGCTAAGTGGGAACAGACAAAAAGCAAACCTTATGATGATACCATGGTACGGGCAAATCTGGCGTTGAAAGACGGCGTGTTAAAGGGAATTCTGTGGCATCAGGGAGAAAGCGATACCGGCAAAACCGCTGATGTTTATCAGGTAAAATTGACAGCATTATTAGCAAGATTCCGGAAAGATTTAACTTCGCCAGATGTACAGGTGATTATCGGACAGCTAGGACCATATCGAAAAAATGCTGACACTGAAGGGTCGAAGACTGTAGACGCCGCCTTACAGGCAGTAGCCAAAGAAGATGGCAACGCCGCCTTTGTATCGGCAGATGGATTGACCAGCAATCCTGATTTCGTCCATTTCGACGCCAAGTCGCAGCGCGAATTTGGTAAAAGATACGCGGAAGCATATCTGAAACTGCTGGAAAGCAAGAAAGTGAAGTAGTTTTCAGTTTTGACGAATCTTTCGCTTATAATGGAAATCGGCTTAAAAATGGTCGCTTCGACAAGCTCAGCGACCGGTCACTGAGCTTGTCGAAGTGACCTGAAGCTAAAGTCCTGTTTATTAATCTGAAATATCAGTCGGATCAGTCAGATCGGATGGATTAAAAAGACAAACTTAACCAAAAGGAATATACCCATGATTAAAAAAATAATATTTCTGTTCATCGGTGCCATATTTTGCACCATCTCTATGGCGCAAACTTCCTACCTGCAAAAAAATGATCAGGTTTATTGCATTGGGGATTCTATAACTGCTGCTAATGCTTATGATCAGTATATTCAGCAGGTATTGCAGACAATTTATCCTGATGGCGGGATAACGGTGATAAACAAAGGTTCCGGCGGTGCGCGCGCTGACTTTGGTGTATCAACGATAAAAAGTTATCAGCCTGGCGATAAGCCTGCGTTCGCTTTATTCATGTTTGGCGTTAATGACACCGGGTGGAATCCTGCCGGACAGGACGCGAAGATTGCGGCTTTTTTGAAAAATCTGCGGGGTGCTGTTGATGCCGCTAAAGAAAAACAGTTGCCTTTAATATTTATGCGGGAAACGCATTTCACCCATGGCGCGAATGCCGGTCCTGACGCGTTTGAGGTGAAAGCATCGAGTATTCTCACTAATATGCAGATTGAGCAGGCGAAGTTCGCTATTGAGAATAAAATCCCATTCATTGACGTTCGTACTGCTTATCAAAAAGCGTTGGATAAAGCATGGGCAAAAGATTCGGCTTATGAATTTACTCCGGATATCATTCACCCGAACTCGCCTGGGCATGCCGCAATGGCTTGTGAAATTCTGCGCGCTTTAGGTGCCGGACTGCCATTAAGTCCGAATGGTAAACGTGGTGAATTGCATATTGAACGGACAGCAGATGTAGAATTATCTCTGGCAGATGACGCAAAGGTAATAAATGCTGACGGTTCAATTATTATGAATGTTAAGGCAGATAATAAATCCGCAAAAAAAGTTGAAGGCACATTGATGGTAGTGGTTGCCGGCCAAAGGTTTGAGAAGAAAATCAAAGTATCAGGACATCGCGATACCACACTAAAATTTGAATTGCCCACTAAATTACTGGCAAATCGGTTCGATATAACTCCGGTATACATGGCATTAATAGGTAAAGATATTTTTACCGCAAATGATGGGGTTTTGTATTATTCCCACTTGCAGTCATCCGATAAGAAACCGATAACATATACTGCGGCAGACTTTAAAACCCAGGGTGCTGATACCCGCGTTTGTCCGGTAACTGATATCAATGTAAAATATTCAAAAGATACCTTCACAATAAATTTCACCTGGAACGACACTACCCCGGTAATGGCGGAAACCGGATTTAAAGAACGTTTTGGCAGCACAGTAAATGAATTGTTGTATATGAAAAATCGCGATGGACAACCATGCGATGCCGTCGAGTTTTTCCTTGACCTGCGTCCAACCGCATCCATCGGACGCATGACATCCAATATTGACGACAACCCAAAAGGTGTTCTGCGTGTTGGGGTATGCCTTATATCTCGTGATGGTAAACCAGATATACGGGCAATAACAGAACCTGAACAACCTGCACAAGCAGTAATCATCTCATACCTGGGTGACCGTAAATATGCCCTGACAGTAAAAGTGAAACCAAATGGGCTCACCGTAGGTTTTGGCGCGAAAGTGACCGATAACACCATCTTTAAATACGGTTCTACCCAACCGTTTTACCTTACCATGTTGCGCCCCGGCACCGGTGCGGAACCAATGAGTTATATACAACTGACAGAAAAGGACAATGGACTGCTCTACCGGGTCGGATATTGACATCACCTGCAATCATATCCGAGTTTAAAAATAATAGAATATCTTCAGTAATTTGCAGGTTATCATCATCATTTGTTGAAAAAAGCATGCTGTGATGATGAATACAACAGAAAAACCGCGTAAGACAACTAAACATGGATATACTTCCGCAGAGGTTCGCTCCTCAATGTGGTATATTTTGGTCGCATGGATGTTCGGGTCGGTCTTTGCGGCCATCACATCTGCCGGGCCATACGCGGCATTTTTAGATAAATATCTGCATGCTAATGACGCTACCTTCGGTTTGTTAATGGCTTTACCGCCATCCGCAGTAATATTTTTCATCATCGGGTCATATATTGTCGAACGCACCGGACGCGCCAAACCTATATTTTTGGTTTTAGTAACCATTCATCGCCTGTTATGGCTGGTTATTGCCGCGGTGCCAATGTTCATGCATGACCTTCCGCGTAATACCCAGGTTTATCTGGTTGGGTCCATCGCGTTTTTATCGTTGATATTGGCGACATTGGGTGGGGCAGGTTGGGCGGCATGGATGGCGTCAATCATCCCCAAATCAATCGCGGGCAGGTATTTCGGCTTACGGGCGGCTTACTCGCTTATCTGCATGATAGTATCCACCATGACCGCCACCTGGTTAATTGATAAATACCACGGTTCGCGGGAAATATTTGCCATAGTTTTTGCCGTTGGCGCAATCCTGGGCGCGATAGATATCCTGATATTCATAAAGGTGCCGGAAGTACCCAGGCCTGTCGCGGAAAAAACCAGCCTGCTGGATATTATTACAATACCATGGAAAAACAAATTCTTCCGCAGATTTATGCTATTGATGATGCCAACGTTTTTCGCGTATATGCTTACCGGACCATGTTTGTGGAAACTATGTTTCACAACCCTGGCCAATCACGGCCTTGGTTTCAACAATACTTACGCCAGTTTTGTGCTTACAATTATTCCCTGGTGTGGCATGGCGGTAACATCGGCATACTGGGGCAAATTAGTTGACCGATTCGGTCCGCGACCAGTAATTGGGTTAGGTTTAATAACCCAGTTAATTGTACCAATTGCATGGGCATTTATCATTCCGGATTATAAATGGTTCTTCATATTGCCCGCCACCATCGTCGGCGGTCTTATGTGGCAATCTATCGAACAATCAAATACCTTCATCGCCATGAAAGTTTTCCCCGAGGAACGCCGATCGGCATATATGGCATCAATGAACGTCTTCATCGGCATAGCGGGAACCCTGGGTGCCGCCGCTAGCGGAAAATTGGCGGAGATGTTTGAACCAAATATGCAATACATGACATTCGTACCATCGTATTTCACCCATTACCACATGGTGATATTAATTTCAGTCATAATCCGATTCCTGTCATTCTTCTTTTTCTATAAATCATCCGAAATACCCGGCAAAGTAAGCATAAACCAGGCAATACAGTTAATAATTGATGATATCACCGGCAGAAAACGGAAAACGAATTAAGGGAAAAGATTTTCCTAAGGATTTTCAAATGGGAGTCGTCTATTTATAGATGTAAATACAAAACCTTACTAAATATATAATCAACCCAACCACCCCCTACCCCCTCCTTGTCA
>CAZNLA010000097.1:0-13487 GCA_964573385.1 uncultured bacterium | reverse complement strand
CGTTCGATGTTCGATGTTCATTTTACAGCCCCACCCCAACCCCTCCCCGGGGAGAGGGGCTTTTTTGCTTTGGTGGAACGTTGAACATTGAACGTCCAACGTTGAATTTTGAATTTTGAATTATTTTATAAATCTAATTTTCGTGTTTTTCGTGTTTTTCGTGATTAAAAAATCATTTAACAATAAAAAATACATCTAAACAGAATCTGTTATTTCCACCCGCAAATATGTGCCAATTGATTGCAATAATCAATAAAGTTTTTCCATGATATATCAGACGGGACACCGTGATCGCAACCCGGAATGTAACCGCCATCCGCAACTACTGGTGCTATTCTGTCTAATTCTGCCTGTAAAACTTTACCCCCGGCAGCAATAGCGCGTTTATCTACCCCACCGGTATAGCCAATTTTACGGCCAAATTCTCTGCGGAATTCATTTATATCATTTCCTGCTGCCACTTCTATGGGGTCGCAAACATTAATTCCGGATTCTATCCATATTGGTATTAATTCACCGATAAAACCATCAGAATCCATATCAATAACGGTACAACCAGCTTTTTTAACTTTATTTACCCAATGAATATATGATGGTTGCAGAAACTCCCGGGTCATTGCCGGTGATAACATGCTGTGCGCTTTATATGCCATATCTTCTGATATTTGTAATTTATCTATTACTGTAACCGCGGAAATCCGGTCTATTATTTCCGATGTATAATTCAGCCAATATTCAATCATCTCTTTTACAAAATCCGGATCATCCATAAACAACTCACATAATCCTTCAAAACCACACCACTCGCGCAACTGCCAAAACGGACCATTTATGGTAAACGCTATTCCATTGCCACTGTCACGTAGTGCCTTGCATTTTTCCGCGGAATCAACTGGCACTCTAAAATCTGCGGAAGCGTTGTATCTCTCCCGCATTATTTTCCAGTCTTCTCTATTTTCCACCGGACATTTTATCCATTTTCTGGTAACAAAATCACGCGCGGTCCGCAGATATGTTGGGTCAAACTCGTCAGATATCTGCACTGTTGCACCCATCCAATCATTTACAATTAAATATCCGTCACCATGTTCCAATACTTTTTCCTCGAATAATGGATACATGCGAAAATCAAAACCCGGGTTGCTGAAATACCCGTCAACACCGGATATTCCTATTTCGCCGGCAACCGCATCCCACCAATTTACATCTGCTGGCAATCCTTCCGCATGCCACCTGCGCAAGGTAGATTCACGTGGTCCACCCGGCATAAACGGAACTTTATCCGGATTGCCAAAAAGCAGGGATTCAGCATATCTGTCACGAAAAATCATCTCTTTTCCCCTTTAATTTTTTTCGGATATTACAGTTATTACATTTACAATAATATGACCATTTTCAAGATTATTCTTTACAAATTATGTCAAATATTGTATAAAATTAAGACATGATTACTGATATAATGTGTGGTGCCAAAGAACAAAAACCTGGTTATAACTTTGTTACTATCAATTACAACCATACCCAGGTGATAGAAGTTTTGACAGGAGAACTAATAATGAAAAGCCGGAATGGAATTATCAGTTGTACATCCGGTGAGTTTATTTACCTTCCACGCGAGTCATCCTTTAGCCTTTTCTGCGCTGATATAGGTTACTCCGGTACTTTTGCCATAGATAAAGATAGATGCTGGCCGATATCAGATACTCCAATAAAAGGAAAAACCGGAAAACAGTTGCAATTGTTATCTCAGATAGTAATAAATGAGACACGACACCCGCATTATAACTCCACAGAATACCTTAGTCATATCGGATGGCTAATGTTGGTAGAATCCACCCGAGATTTGGAACACAAAAACCGACATGATAATATTGTGGATATCGCCTGTCATTTAGTAGAGAACTCTCTGTATTCGGGACAGAGTGCAGGTAAAATATTCCGTGACTTGCCTGTTAGTTACCGACATTTAACACGGGAATTTAAACAGCATATCGGATTAACCCCGGGTGAATATTTACGTAAAAAACGTTTTGAAGAATCACAACGGTTATTAAATGAAACCAACCTCACCATCACTGCAATTGCCGAAGAACTCCACTATTCATCCTCGCAACATTTCAGCAGCGATTTTAAGAAAATGAGCGGTTTCACACCAGTTGAATATCGACGGCATATAAAATAGTATGCAGTTTGCCTACCATAATAGCCAATATTCGTGAATATGTAAAAAAATTATGTTATGGTAAGGAAGTAACCTCGTGTTAGTCCGTTGATAACCAATTAGTAAAAAAGATCAGGATTTTTATAAATAACACTTTACTTATACTCAAAATAGAATTGATTTCAACTGGTTTCCACCGAATTTAACCGATTTTAATATTAGCCACGGAGTGGTGGCTTAATGAGTAACCTCAGGCGTCAGCCTGGGGAAGTAACAGATAACCACATAAGCCTCGGAGAGGTGACTTTATAATCGCACCTCTCCGAGGCGCAGACAATGTTATATTTTAATCCCCAGGCTGACGCCTGGGGTTACTCATTAAAATGCCTTTACAAGGCATTGATTACTCTTAAACCATTAAAATGATCCCATTTATTTGTGATAGAAATTAATCAACAAAAATGAATATTTTGTATTGCGATCTTTATAATATTACGCAACATTCCATACCGTTTTCAATCTTCTTTAGATTTTACATACAAATCTCCATTGACACATCCACTGAACAAGTATAAAATTAACACAATTGTTTTATGGGGTACCAAATGCGAATTTTATTTTTTTCTTTGCTTTCTCTGCTTATTTCTATAAACTGTTTTTCACAAAATAAAGCGACTGAATTGCCAAAAATAAATGGTGATTTGACTTTAATTAATTTAGACCCGGCAAATAATCCGGCTATAACTGAATCTGCCACCGCGATTGGATTAAGGGTTAACCCCGGAAAATATAATATGCCTGCTTTCACATGTTCGGTATTGGTGTGGGAAGGTGCCGGGTTTAGTGATGACAATGCCAAAAAGCTGGAAGAGTATGTGCGGAATGGCGGCAGTTTACTGCTGACAATGGCCGAAAATGTCAGCGAAAAACCGATGCGTATTGCCAATATTCTTCCAACAATAGGATGGAACAGGTCCAGGCGTGGCGTGATTACATTAACAGAACGGGACGATACATTTTTTACTGGCGCGGTTAAAGATTTAACATTGCCGTGGTATTTTGAAATACGACCATGGCATGCTGCCGAACGCGGTCAAGCGCGATATGACCAGTATGAGAGATTTATACCTTATCTTAGCTATTCCAGTCCGGATATGAATATGCCAAAATTGCCACCAAACGCAGACTGGTGGTCGCGACCATTAATGAACCGCGAATGGAAAATACGTGCCCGCGGTAATGATGCCGGACAATCGCCAATATTAATAACCAGTCGGTATGGTCGCGGACGAATTGCGGTATTCGCGTCATCAGCAACAGCTATAAAAAACAACCCGGAAGGTCTGGATTTTTTAACGACTACGTTGCGATGGTTGGCAACCCCACTGCCCGCACCTGAAATGTTGCCAACTGAAGTGGAAGAAATGTTGCCACCGGTGGTAAAGATAGACATAGCAACCCGCACATTTAAAGTGAGCATTAAAAATCCATCTGATAAACCATTGAAATTGCAATTATTGGCACGATTGATGAGTTGGGAAAATGCCATGATATGCGACCTGACCAAAAATGTTACATTGGAACCGGAAGAAATAAAAACAGTAGATTTTGTAATACCCGCGCCTGCACCCACCGGATACCAGGAAGTTGATTATCGTGACGCATACAATATTCGTCTGGGGATAATGTCTGAAGATGGAGCAACTATAATAAAAGAGAAAAAATATCCGGTTAATATGTGTCCCCCGGTTAAAATATCAGTGGCAACCGAAGAAGTTCGGAGTATACCCTATCCATTTAAAGCACCGGTAATAGCCAAAGAATCACGGTTGGGACTGCCGATAATGGCGTATGACTATATGCCCGGACAAGTAGTAAAAGCAACCGTTTCTGTTACCAATGGACTGCGTAATATAGCAAAAATGGCGAAGATAGAGGATGAATCGGACCCGAAAAACCCAACCATTATTGCCCTTACTGATGAAGGTGTATTGGGTGAAAAAGGGATAGACTGGTACGCGACAGCATATGGAAATTTCAACGGCGTGGACAAAAAAGATACTGTTCTGACTTTTACGTTTCCACAACCGGTGACAATAGGAGCAGTAACACTGATAGGCACACCAGACACATACCGCAATTATAACCGGCATAATCCGGCCAAAGTAATAATAACCGTAGACGCAACCGAGGAAGCACGGGCAGATGACGCCGGTGACCGTTTTATGAAAGAAGGCGGGATGTTGCGACTACCAATACAACTGGCTAAGGGGAACATAGTAACCATAACCATGCCGTGGGTTAAAGATAAAAGCACTGGCGCGCCATGGTTAGGCGAAGTGATGATAGAAGGAACCACCAGTGAATTGCCATTAGAAACTACCGGCGCATTAACACTGACATTGCGTGACACCATGACCGGCGAAAAAACACCGGTGGATACCCGTGAAATAACCGCAAAACCCGGTGAAATGACGACATTCACCGTTCAGTTTCCTATCCCAGCAGGTGGCGACATCGCTCGATTTTATCGTTTAGAAGGCACCTTCGCCGGACAACAGTCAAATGTGCCTATTTTGGTTCTTAACCCCAAGGCGCCATTAAAGCCATTAACCGAATTAAAACCTGCCACGGCGGTGGATATGGGATTTATAGTTACCCGCGGATTTCGCAATGTATTTGACACTGGCACCGGAACCGCGGAAATAGGTGCAGGATGGGGACAACCGGATGACCTGATATGGGCATACGCCCGGCAATTAAAACAGATAGGAGAAAAGGCGCACACCCAGGCGGCAAAATTATATGTTACCGAAAATGATATGCGACATTATTCCACCCCCTGGCGGCAATTTGGCAATGGCGAAGAGTTTTATGATGTTGGCACCCCTTCACTGGTGGAACAGGCGAAAAAAGACCGTCGCTGGAAAACCGCGAACCAGGTGACACTGGGACATTCTGACCGTTGGGATACCGGACCGGAAGTTGGCGCGTTGCATGGATGGCAGGACTTTGAAGGCTTTAACGAATACCTGTTATCGCTTAAAAAACCGGGATTGACCGGAAAAACCCGTGAGGAACTGACCAAAGAGATTCATGGCAAATATGAAGGTGAATGGCAGGCGTGGAACTGCCTGCGGTTTGTCCATGATGTCCGTACCATGCGGAAAGCATTTGCCAAAGAAGGAAAAAAACTGCTGATTACTGCCCAGGGATTAACACTGGTGCCGATGCGATACGCGGTGGAACTGGCGGAAATAATACGTGGCAGCAGCGATGACACCACCTGGGGAATGTGGGAAGAAAGCGTCCCCTACACCACCGGCAGACAAATGGCGGCATTAGCCTTCAGTCCGGCATGGGCAATGTCTACATTATGCCAGTGGGGGTATGATTCCGGCACATTGGGCAACCCGCAATGGCGCGGGCCGGTGGGTACCACAGAACCTTCGCGACGCCACCTGTATGACCGCGCCTTCCGTAGTGTCATCCGTGGTGATGGCACATATACTTCAATGCATTATTACGGTTATAACTCCAACGCAGGATATGCGTATACCATGAATACCAATGATTACCAGCAATACCACCGGGTGCAGGAATTGCACAGCCTGATGACCCCGGATGGAGCATTGGGTGCCGGATTGGTCCTTAGCACCGCACGGGTAGAAACCGAAGATAATCTGGCCATCGGTTCGCCATATGACAGTGGTGGCAGAATGAGCGACCTTGCTGCCATGCGCAACATGATATGGCGTTTGCAGGATACCGGTGTAAGCATACCATTTACCGCCAACGTGGCGACATTGGATAAATGGTCCGGCAAGGCACCACTTATATTAATAAATGTGTCCCATTTCAATAAAGACGAAATTGGAATATTAAAAAAAGTTCATGAGAAAGGCATTAAAATGGTTGCGTTTATGGGTGATGGCGAATTATCTACAGATGCGGCAGAACTGTTTGGCGTAACCATAACCGGTGTGCCGGACAAAGGCAAAAAGATTGGCGAAATCAACAAAAAAGCAATCATCGCCGCAGAAAACAGCTTGCTGATTGCGGATTCGGCGGATGGTATTAGTGCGCAATATGCCCGGTTAATTACCCCATTTATCATGGATGCCCTGGCGCAACCTGTTCAATTTGACAAAGGCATAACCGGATATGGTTTCATCTCGAATGGCCGCAAATTTGTTGTTATGGAAGACTGGCGCGAAGAAGGCAGAACCACAATTCTGCGATATATACCATCATCGGCAGATATCACAAAATTGCAGGCAATTGATGTAAATGAGCATACCCCATTAGATGTGAAAAAGAAAGATAAATATTTTGAAATATCAGTACCAACACGCCCGGGAGACGGAACTCTGGTTTGTATTGAAGAGGTGAAATAAGATGAAAGCATATTTAATTTTAATCGCGATAATTATAATATTTTCCTCTGCAGTTATGTCACAAAAAACTGCACCACCCCGGCCAAACCGCAGTCTTAAGATTTGTGTGGCTAATGATGCCCCGGAAGAAATAAAAAATGTGGCAAATGATATACTGGATGCTGTCAAAACTGATCCATTAATGGTAATAATGTATGGTAGCAACCCCACCCGCGAAGTAACAGATACAAAAGCACTTATTGCTGATAAACCGGAAGCGCGCGCTTATGACCATCTGATACTGGTAGGGATGCCGGACGACCCGATGATTAAAGCCGCCTGGCAATGCGAAGCGCGGACAATCGACAAAGGTTTATACATCTTCGGTTACGGCTATCTGAAGGGTGATATCGGTTATGTTGAAAGCGATCGCAACCCCTTTCTGCATGGCGCGGCAATAAAAATAGCACCTTACGAAACTCAGGTTATCACCATCACCGGTTCAACCCCAACCGGGGTAAAACTGGCAGCAGATGCCTTTTTAAAACAACATCTGGTTAATGGTGTGGTTGCTGCCACCGGTTGGACGCGTCCGCAACCAAACCTGTTGCAACACGACCCGTTAACACCGGATTTCACCACCCCGGACTGGATTCCCACAGAAATAGGCGAATACAAAAATATTGGCGTCACCATGGCCAGCGAAGATGAATATCGCGGTGTGCTGGCAGATATAGGCACCGAACCGATGCAAATATGGCGGGTAAAATATTTAAAACCAGGTTTATGGGACGGGTCCGGCGCGGCAAAAGCGCTGGACCATTATGTAGCAGGACTACACAGACGGGCATATGCCAACACATTATGGTGCGCAAAGTTCGACACTGTCAAAAAAGCCACCGAATTTGCCCAACAAATAGCAAATGCCGCAAAACTGCGAAAAAACGGAACCCGTTGGACCGGCAACCAACCATCATACGGATACAGCGACCCCAACTGCAACATGTCATTATGGCAACATGAAGAATGGGTAGTAATGAGCACCTTGCCGGATGATGTAACAAAAGATATAGCAAAGTGAGTTTTTTGCGGGTTAAACAGTATAACATTACAGATTTTTGCTTAATGTGTCATTTTATAAGTTCTGTCTAATCTGACATATCTGACGGATGAATATGTTAAAGTCCGGTAATAATATATAATAATTTCGTAAAAAAATATTCGCCACCTATTACATCAGAAATAAAGTTTTAGAACTGCACTTCTAAAACTTCATAAATTTGCATAGTTTTAGAAGTAAAATGCTAAAATTTAATTTAAAATGGATTGGGAAAATTTCGTTTTTTAGACTTGATCACTTCGACAGACTCAATGACCCATATAAAATTAAATCTAAAGAGGCAATTGCAAAAGACTGTAAAATACTGAACTCCTTTATACGGATTTGGCTGCTAAAACTTAACAATTACAGTACATTCATCATCGTGTCGTAGTGACTTCTTGCTGAAGTCCAGTGCTATTTGAATATTAATTCACTATTTTGTATAATAAATCGGTCAATAATATCTTTTGACAAATCAAATGCTTTAAACTAGTAGGGAGGTAAGTTAATGAGCGACATCAACGTGACTACTCAATCGAGTGAAGTTGACGTTACTGCTCCTCAGTTCAACCGTTGGATACCGGTGATTGCCGGTATTGCAATTCAGTTGTGTCTGGGTACGGCGTATATCTGGGGTGTTTTTCAACCCGAGGTAACCAAACTTTTTCATTGGTCCAATGTAACTGCCGGTTACACATTTTCTTTTCTATTGGGTATATTAACCGTCGGTAGCACAATTGGTGGAAAGATTCAGGACAAGTTCACACCTAAACCAGTTGTATTAGGTGGTGGTCTTGTTTTAGGCGCAGGATTTATTCTTGCATCATTTACCACAGCAGCAATGCCATGGTGGTTATGGTTAACCTATGGTGCCATTGGCGGTTTCGGTATGGGTATGATTTATACTACCGTAATTGCCACATGTCAAAAATGGTTTCCTGACAAACGCGGTTTAATCACCGGTATTATTGTTTCAGCATTGGGCTTTGGCGGATTAGTTTTTACTCCAGTAGCGAGCGCATTAATTAAATCCACCGGCGTATTACAAACCTTCATGTGGTTAGGCGTAATATTCATTGTTGTTTGCAGCATCGGCGCGCAATTCATTATTAATCCTCCGGTAGGATTTAAACCAGAGGGATGGGTGCCACCAGCAGCAAAGGCCGGGTCGCATATTGTCCAGGATTTCACCCCGACTGAAGTTTTGCAGACTCCCCAATTCTATATGGTAATAATCGCTTTCATGCTGGCAACTGCTGCCGGATTAATGATTATCCCTTACGCCAAAGTGCTGGGTTTATCCGGTGGTTTATCAACAGAAGTCGCAACCTACGGCGTAATGGTTATTGCTATGTTTAACTCATTTGGCCGCCTTTTCTGGGGTAGTGTTTCAGACAAATTAGGACGCAAAAACACCTTGCTTATTTTAACATTAATGGCAACAGCATCTATTTTGTTTGTATCTGCCGCACAGTCATACCTAATTCTGGTGCTTATCGGTATCGTCGCTTTCTCGTATGGCGGATTCCTTGGCACATTTCCTGCCCTTACTGCCGATTTTTGGGGCATTAAAAATATGGGAACAAATTACGGCATGATATTATTGGGTTTTGGTATTGGCGCGGTTGCCTCACCATTCATTGCAGGATATGTAAAAGACTTAACCCATGGTTTTTATTGGGCATTCATAATCGCCTCCGCAGCATCATTTGCAGGATTCCTGTTGATTTTGTTTTTAAAACCACCCAGTTTGAAGAAAGTTACAGAATAATATAAAATTAATCCAACACCCGGCAAAATATTAGCCGGGTGTTTTACAAATATTTTCATAGGGGACAACACATGAAAACGATATCGGATAACCGCCAGTTTTTAACAAATCTCTTCACGGGCAACAGCAATAAAAATGCAATCATCATTAACCCACCATATATCGGTGACGATGGATTAGGCGATTTCACCGTATCAACCCGTCCCGTTGCCGACTGGGTGCCGGTGGCAGTTAAACGATACGAAATGGCAATGAAATATCAGCAGGAAGTTCAGGACGACTCGGTACCCTATGACAGAATTGTTCAAACCAATACCGGCATCTTCGCGTCTGCGTTCGGATGCAAAATACATGTTTATGACCTGGCAACAAATGCCGCGGCGATGCCGATGGTGGACAGCGTTGCAGATGCTGACGCATTGAAAGAACCGGATTTGGATGGGCCGGTATTTACCCGAATTTTTGAGTTGGCCCAATTAATGCGAAAAGAATTAGGACCGGATGCGCCAATATGTGTGCCGGATATGCAAAGCCCGCTGGATGTCGCCGCATTAATATGGAACAAACAATATTTCTTTGAAGCAATGATAGACACCCCTGAATCTGTTCATAATCTGATAGATAAATGCAGACGTTTTATTACAAAATTTGTTGATACCTACATCGCGGAAATCGGCGAGGTGAACCTTTGCCATTGCCCCACTTTCTGGGCACCAGCATCATTAGGAATTTCATTATCCGAAGATGAAATTGGCGCGTTATCGCGGGATATGTTTTATGAGTTTTGTCTGCCAACCCTGTTGGAACTAAGCAATAAATACGGTGGAATATTCCTGCATTGTTGTGCCCATGCAGACCACCAATATGAAGGATTGCAAAAATTGCCAAACTTCCGCGGTTTTAATCGCGAATTAGGCGCATCCGACAGACGACTGACAGTAAACACCTTCGCCGGAAAAACAGTACTTAATGTCGCCTGGAACACCATTGAACAAGTGGAAGAATTATTAAGAATGGCACAACCAGACAGCAGATTTTTATTCAATATGGATTCAACTGATATCGACGACGCAAAAAGAACATATGAACTGATAAGAAATTACAGTGGACAATAAAAACTTTCGTTTAGTCACATCACAAATAAGCCCATTCTCTTTTAAAACTTTCCATTATACACATTTATTTTCTCTATATTTTGACTCCAGAGGAGTCACATATCTATAGAAAATAATTTATCTTGATATTATCGACCCCAGCGTGGGTCGGATTTATTATTTGAAATCATATTCTACAACTATTCGACCCCTCTGGGGTCGTCTCATATTAAAAATTATTCTCTCATCTCAAAAATATGTATAAAGATAAGCCTTCAATGAATGAGATAGGGTGGGACTTAATTAACCGAAAATCTTATTCAAACTCTTTACAGTTCCATGTGTTTTTAAGCGGTGAATACAATATTTCGTGTTTTTTTGTTATTAAAAAAAGTTTGTGGTAATTGTAAAGACGCAAAATCTTGCGTCTCTACGATTACCACATTTTTTGTAGTTATGAAATTGTAGTTTTTGGTGGGTTACCTTAAAATCCTTAATATCTCGTCAATTGATGTTCTGCCTGCTGCCGCTTTTTGCATTCCGTCCTGCATCATGGTGGTCATTCCACCTTCAATGGCAGCTTTTTCTAACTCTTCTATCGGTGCGCGTTTGCTTATTAATTCACCCAGATGCGTGGTCATAACTAACACTTCATAAATTGCCGCGCGTCCACGATATCCTCTATGCATACAATCCGGGCAACCAACCGGACGATAATAAGTCGCTTTGAGCATGCCTTCATCAGTAACACCAAGATTTTTTAATTGGTCGATTGTTACTGCCATTGGTTCTTTGCACTTATCGCATAATCTACGCACTAATCGCTGGTTAATAATACATTTTACACTGGCAGATATCAGAAACGGTTCTACCCCCATGTCCAACATTCGGGTAATCGTATCAACTGCGGAATTAGTGTGTAAAGAACTGAAAATAAGATGTCCGGTAATTGATGCCTGAATGGCTATTTGTGTTGTTTCCAAATCGCGAATTTCACCGATTAAAATGATATCCGGATCCTGGCGCAGAAATGCCCGCATTGCATATGGAAAAGTATATCCAACACGCATATTCACCTGCGACTGAGTAGCATGGGGAAGTATATACTCTACCGGATCTTCGATGGTCATTAATTTTACTTCGGGGGTTGCGATATCCATAAGACAACTGTATAAAGTCGTAGTTTTACCACTGCCGGTTGGCCCGGTGCAAAATACCATACCACTGGGACTGTGAATAGATTCCCTTACGCGTTTGATATCATTGGCGGAGAAATGGATATTGTCCAGTTTCAATGATATATGACTCTGGTCAAGAATCCTTGCGACTATTGATTCGCCAAATACAACCGGAGTTACACTTAATCTTAAATCAATTTCGCGTCCTTCGTAATTCAGCATAATTCTTCCATCCTGCGGAAGCTTTTTTTCTTCCGGATTCATTGCTGACATAATTTTAAATCGCTGCACTAACGCGGTATTAATTTCTGCCGGTATACGACGAACCTCATGTAATACCCCATCGATACGATACCGGAGTAATGCCTCGGATTTATTATTCATTCGCACCGGTTCCAGATGAATGTCACTGGCATGCATAACCATTGCGTAACTGATAATTGATGCTGTCAACGCAATGGTTTTTTGTACCCGCGGATCCTCATCGTCATTAATAACCGGCACATCTTTTTTCAGGCAATTGTTAAAAAATGCCAACTCTTCATCCAAAGCGTCATGGGTAACGCCGGAAGTAGCAACGGCCAAGGAATCACGATTAAGATAAGCAATCAAATCATTCTTATTGAATCTCCACTGATTACGTACCTTCATACCCTTTACGTCACCATTCTCCAACATTCTGTAAATAGTCGGTTTGCTGATTCCCAGAAACTTAGTAGCTTCTATCAGCGTAATTAACTCTTCCTTAGCGTCGGTTTGCGCACCGGCAATACCTGTTTCTACTTTCTTAACCATAATTTCCCCCTTTACAATTGTTATCATGTGTTATCAATTACTATTTTATTACCACATGATAACATTGTCAATAGGTAAAATTGGGTTATTTGAAAATATTTGATAATTTATTTAAATTCACCGCGAGGGAGCGTAAGTGAACACGAAGGAAGTGGATAATTATAGACCGTTAGCAACTATACCAGTACAAAAAAGTCAGGATATTTTATAAAGGTCACTTCGACAGGCTCAGTGACCGTGATTTCTACCGGTCACTGAGCCTGTCGAAGTGACCACATCTTAAAGCCAAAAACTTAAAACTTGTCCAATTTATTTTTGGTTAGGGAATTACATTTTCAACCACGAAATACACGAAATGCACAAAAAGGGTTGGGTTTTAACATTAAATCACGAGCAGGATGCTCATGGTACATTTGGTTATTATTTATTTTATTATCGACCCGGTCGGGCATACAGTTCTGCAGATATCGCAACGGGTGCATTTATCATCTTCTATAAAATGACGTTTGTAGGGGGTGAATTTTATGGCATCCGCAGGGCAGTTTTGTGCGCATTTTGTACAGCCAATACAACTTTCTGTCACGGTATAATGAATTAAAGCTTTGCATTTGCCTGCCGGGCATTTTCCTTTTAAATGCGCTTCGTATTCATGACGATAATAACGCAGGGTGGATAATACCGGGTTTGGCGCGGTTTGTCCCAGTCCGCACAGACTGCCTTGTTTTACTTGCGTCGCTAATTTTTCCAGATGGTCAATGTCAGATAATTTGCCTTTTCCAGCGCATATCTTCTCCAGAATATCCAGCATTCTGCGGGTGCCAACGCGACAGAATGTGCATTTTCCGCATGATTGTTCCTGGGTGAACTGTAAGAAGTACCGCGCGATATCCACCATGCAGTCATCTTCATCAATAACCACTAACCCACCGGACCCCATAATGGCACCCGCGCGGGTTAACTCTTCATAATCTATTGATATTTCGCATTCTTCTGCCGGTATGCATCCGCCG
>CAZNLA010000096.1:0-13577 GCA_964573385.1 uncultured bacterium | reverse complement strand
TATTTTGTACAGACGCAAAATGTTGCGTCTCTACGTGGTATTTTGTACAGACGCAAAATGTTGCGTCTCTACGTTTTATTTTGTACAGACGCAAAATGTTGCGTCTCTACGTTTTGTTTTGTACAGACGCAAAATGTTGCGTCTCTACGTGTTTCTTTGTACAGACGCAAAATGTTGCGTCTCTACGTGTTATTTTATACAGACGCAAAATATTGCGTCTCTACGTTTTATTTTGTACAGACGCAAAATGTTGCGTCTATACGTGTTATTTTGTACAGACGCAAAATGTTGCGTCTCTACGTGTTTCTTTGTACAGACGCAAAATGTTGCGTCTCTACGTGTTATTTTATACAGACGCAAAATATTGCGTCTCTACGTTTTATTTTGTACAGACGCAAAATGTTGCGTCTATACGTGTTATTTTGTACAGACGCAAAATGTTGCGTCTCTACATGGTATCCGGTTAACATTGTTGTATTAATTAATAATAATTGTACCAAATAAAAACGACCCGGTGTTTAGCCGGGCCGTTGGTAATGTTTATGGAATTAAAGAATTATTATTTCTTCATCCAGGACATCATGGCTCTCAGCTTTTCGCCGACTTCTTCAATCATGTGTTCGCTTCGTTTGCGACGCATTGACAGGAAGTGAGGACGACCGGCCATATTTTCAAGAATCCAATTGCTGGCGAAGGTACCATCCTGAATATCATTCAAAAGATTCTTCATAGCAACGCGGGACTCTGCGTTAATAACTTTTGGTCCAGCAATGTAATCGCCGTATTCAGCAGTGTCGCTGACTACATAGTCCATCATTGCGATACCCTTTGCATAGATAATGTCAACAATTAATTTTAATTCATGCAGACATTCAAAATATGCCATTTCCGGCTGATAACCGGCTTCAACCAATGTTTCAAAACCAGCCATAACTAATTCAGTAACACCACCGCATAATACAGCCTGTTCGCCGAATAAGTCGGTTTCGGTTTCTTCTTTAAAGGTTGTTTCAATAACGCCGGCGCGGGTTCCGCCAATGCCTTTTGCGTATGCTAATGATAAAGCTTTCGCGTTACGTGTTGCATCCTGATATACAGCGATTAAACAAGGTACGCCACGACCGGCTTCATATTCACTGCGTACTAATGTACCCGGGCTTTTTGGAGCAACCATGAATACATCAATATTTTTCGGCGGAATAATCTGACTGTAATGGATATTAAAACCATGTGAGAAAATAAGCGCTTTGGCTTCGGTTAATTCCGGCAAAATCTGCTTATAAACTACAGGTTGTACATGGTCCTGTACCAGCATCTGGATGAGCATCGCTTCACGAGCTGCTTCAATCGCGGTTACCGGGGTGAAACCATCGGCAATTGCCTGGTCGTAGTTTACGGTGCCTGGTAATTCAGATACCACAACTTCAACGCCGCTATCGCGAAGGTTCAGCGCCTGGCAACGGCCTTGCGCGCCATAACCGATAATTGCGACTTTGCTACCTTCCAGCAAGCCCAAATCGGCATCAGCATCATAATATACTTTTAACATTTTAAAATCCCCTTCGAAGTCAATTTTTCCCTGTCGGGAACCATGCTTATTTATCGTTAATTAAGACACAGGATTGACCACCATGTGATTATGCCACTATCTTACTCTTTTTCTGCAATGTCTTCAAGTTTTCCCAATGCATCTGCTGCTGCCTCGCGAACATCATGGTATGGGTCATCTCCCAACATCTTTAAAAGTGTGTCAATCGCGCGTTTATCCCCTAAATTTCCCAGGGCTATCGCAAGTGCGGTACGCACCTGATAATCCATATCTTTATATTGTGATAATAAAGGTATTACCGCACGGGTATCACCAATTTTACCCAATGCCTCAACAACTGACAATCTTACTTCATCCACATCATCCCGCAATGATGCAACCAGAGAACCAACTGATTTTGGGTCGCGCATTTCACCTAATATTATCGCCGCTTCTTTACGTACATATCCCATTTTATCTTTCAGAAAACCGCGCATCATTTCCAATACTTTTTCTTCATCAACTAATACAACCATCGCCTTTAACGCGGCTTGTCTGACTCCCTGATTCTGGTCGTGAACCACCTTTTGCAATAATTCTACCGCGCGGGTATCTCCCAATGCGCCCATGGCGGTAATTGCCATAGTTTTAACTTCAGGATCAGTATCGATTAATGCTGACGCGATAGCGTCAAAAGCAACACTTCCTTCTGCTATCGCGGCCTGTATATCACCCCGGATTACGGCGAATATTGCTCTGTCTTCTGCTGTTTCAGGTTTCCATCCCAAATCTCCCAGCAACCCTGCAACGGTCTTTCTGCCTTTTCCGCGGCACAGACGCATTGATTTCACTAATAATGGGATAGCATTTTCACCCATGGATTTAATGGCATTTACCAAATCCACCGAATCGTCAGAACTGTTTTCAAATGAGTTTACAATGCTTGTTGCCGCCGTTTCATCCAGCGATGTTATAGCTACTTTTGCGGCTTTGCTTACCAGAGATGATTTATCAGTTAAAGCGTCAATCAAACCATGTATGGCGTTTTCATCGCCGATTTCGCCCAGTGCCGTTGCTGATGCCGCCCGTTCTTTTTCTTCACCGCTTCGTAATATTAAACTTAAACGTTCAGATGCTCTGGTATCACCGATATCACCCAGTGCATTAATAATTGCTATTCTTACATCCGCGTCTTCATCATCCAGCACTGACAATAACATTCCCACAGTATCCGGATCGCCGATTTTACCCATTGCAGTTGCCGCCGCTATCCGCACATTTGCGTCTGTGTCGTATAATACTCCGGTTAATACCTGTGCGGCGTTATTATCCGCTATCATTCCCAATGCCAGGGCGGCATTTGCGCGCCGAACCGGGTCAACATCAGCAAGGGATGATGATAATGGTTCAATTGATTCCGCGCCAAATTTTGCCGCTTCATCAAATTTTCCCAGTGCTATATAACACAAAATCTTATCATCTTTTGAGTCCGGCATCCATCCGCGTTGGGCCAGTATTCTGGCTGCCATTGCCCGCATATCCGCCGCCGGGTCGCGCATTAATTCAACTAATGGATCCAGGGCGCGGTTATCACTTATTCTCCCCAGTGCCATTGCAACGGCCTTACGGGTTTCGTTATCCGCCGCTTTTAATACTGACGATAATGGTGGTATAGCTTCTATCCCTACCTGTGCAGCTTCAGTAAATTTTCCAACACCTATTAACGCGTAAGCCATGTCACGCTGGTTGGTGGGTCGCCATTCCATCTTCTGTAATGCAGTTACCGCACTTTGTCGTACTGATGCATCCGGGTCGGCGAGTAATTCTACGAATGGTGTTATTGAACGTTTGTCTTTAATTTGTGATAAAATTTCGATTGCGCTGTTTCTTAAACGGGGAGAAGTTTCAAATAATTTCGCCATTACCGGCATTACCGATGCGGAATGTATCTTTACTAAAGCATCAATTGCGCTACGGCGCAACTCGTCATTCTCACTATCTAATAGTGGTATCAAATGAGGCACCGCGTATGCCGCCATGGAAACAGCGGATACTATCGCGGCTTTGCGGACATCAATTTCAGTGTCCTGAAAAGCGGTTACTATCCCCGGTAAACCAGCCGGATCTTTAATTTCTCCCAATACCTCAACAACTGTTTTGCGTACTGTTGTATCATCATTATTTATTAAACCAACCAATGATTCAATTGACCGTGGGTCTCGCATTTTGCCAAGGCTTTGTACCGCGGCAACTAAAACACGTGATGATTCATCCGCCAGCATATCTATTATTTCATCTGTTTTTCCGGCTAATGCCAACTCGCGTATCGCCTCGACACGCTGAACCGGGTTCTTCGATTTTAATTTTTGCATGGTAAACCAGAGCATTTTAAAAACAACCTCTATTGGCAATATTTATAACATAAGCTTTAGCCGGTTTCTATTGTACAAAATTATCAGCAAAACGGCAAAAATCAATTGAAAATTGTAAATTAAAAATTAAAAATTATTCGACTGATCCGATATATCCGACAAAAAAAATCCATAATTTGCTATTTTCAATCTCACTTATCCCACGAATCTTTTGCAGATATTGTATTCGTCGTAGCAACATGGCCATCAACATAAGATACAACGGCCAGGCTACTGTGTCGATACTGCACATCTGCCGGTGAGTAGTAAATATTATCCAATGTCCGGTTTTTACCTTTAATGGTTTTACCGTCCACTGTCAGCATAGTTGTTGATTCGTCTGTTATTTTATCAAGTTTCATGCCGGACAAATTATTGTTATAAATGTAACTGTTGCCATCATTCTGGTCCTCCGGACATTTCACAATATTGTCGGCATTACTATATTTTTTTATGGCACTCCACATTTTTGCGGAGATTGGCAATTTGCTTACATTATCCTGTGCGTATAGTTGTATTGCTAAAGCGATCTGCCTTTGGTTACTCATGCACACAGTCGATTTCGCGCTATCACGTGATTTGGAAATCATGGGAATAACGATTGCACTGATAATAGATACTGTAACCGCAATTACAGTCATTTCCAATGCGATAATTCCACGGTTGTTTAATCTTTTTTTCATCTTATTATCCTTTATTTATCCCATGATTCCGGTTCGGTATATGAATTTACACCTTCAACATGGCCATCAAGATATGACGCGATAGCGACAAAGCCAATTTTTCTGTCGCCATATCGATATTGTATATCTAAAGGCGAATAGCAGATATTCTCAATAGTCCGTTTTGCCTCTATATTTGTTTTTCCATCTATTGTTAAAATTCTTTTATCAGGATTTTTTATTTTATTCAGGTTAATGCCGGATAAATTATTGTTATAAAGATGGCCATTTTTTAGTCGTTTTACCTTTGGGCATGTTAAAACTCCCGGGTCGCTTTTAGTATCAGTCCACACAGAATAAGATTTGGGCAGAAAATCCTCATGGTCCTGCGTATACATCGCTATCCCTGCCGCGATTTGTCTTTGATTGCTGGTACAATTTGGGTAACCCCTTCTGCCGCGTCCTTCCCTGAAATATGTCTTCATGCCATCTGATAGTAATGAACCCGATATAACAACCACAATTAATAAGGTAAGAGAAATTACCCAAATTTCAATTCTGCTTAATTTCGTCCTTTTCGGTTTATATTCCGCAATTTCATTTTTTTGTGATTTAAAATATTTGTTCATAATTTGCCTTGTTATTGATGTTCATTATTTTTCTGCAAATTTAAGATTTTTATTGTATCTACAATAAATTTCATTCCAACCCCTTTAGGGGTGGCATGTTAATAGTAAAATAATGATGATAATTAAGAGAACCCCTTTAGGGGTGACATGTTTATGGTATTATTGTAATCTATTTTTCATAATCTGTAATAGCAGTACCATAATCATCAAAAATATATTCAAATTTGAAATCTATTTTATATTTTTGCAGAAATTCGATATATTCTTCTTTAAAAGTTTTCTTTTTATGATGCTCTTCTTGGGTAAGGATATATTTTATCACGCTATCTATTTGAGAAAATCCGACACTGAATGCTCCAAATCCTGGTTGCCATTCAAATTTTCATAAAATATAATTATTCTCATTCAACCATTTTGATGAATTAGCTTTTACATCGCGAATCAGTTCTGATAAATTACAATCAGTTTTGCAACTGATTAAGATATGGATATGATCAGGCACCCCATTTATAACCATCATCTTCTGGTTTTTACTGCTGATTATTCCAGTTATATATTTATATAACTCTTCTTTCCATTGCTGAGAAACTAAGTTTTGTCTGCCTTTAACCGCAAATACAATATGTGTATAGAGTTGTGAATAGGTATTTGCCATCCGGATTCTCCCTTTTTTAAGCAATAATATCTATGATAACAATAAACATGTCACCCCTAAAGGGGTTAAAATGTTTGTTGTCGATATTCGATTCTATTAACATTCCACCCCTAAAGGGGTTGGCTATTATATCATTTATTACAATTGATTTCCTTTTCTCCCACTATCTTCACCGGCAAATCCCATGGCAATTTTGCATTGGTTTTGCTGATTGTTATTTCAACATGACCATCAGCGAATGATGCAATAACGCGTTCACTATGACGGTATTGGATATCTTTCTGTGAATAATAGATGTTATCATTTTGAATACTAATGCCATCTACGGTCATAAATATTGTTTCCGGTTCATTGACTTTTTTTATATTAATCCCAGACAATTTTTTATTAAAAAGATATCCGTTACTTAATAACTTAGCCATATTGCATTTTAAATATTTAGATTTTATATTTATATTAGTCCATATTGTTTTAGATTCGGGTAATATTCCTTCGTGGTCGTCAGCATACATCATAAGACTGGCGGCTATTTGTCGTTGATTATTCGCACATGGGATTTGTTTATCTTTATGTGTATAAAATATTTTCATGATAGTATTGCCAAACATGAAGTAAAATAAAAGCAACATTGTGATAATAACAACGATTTCTGGTATTGCTTGCTTTTGCTTTTGTTTTATTTCAAACATTTTATTATTTATCCCATGATTCTTTTTCGGTTATTTTTGTTACGGATTCAGCGTGGCCATCTATAAAACCGGCGACTGCTTTGTTGTCGTGGCGATATCGCACGTCATTGGGTGAATAATAGATGTTATTTAATGTGCGTTTTGTTCCTTTTACCGTTTCACCTTCTACCGTTACCATGCGTAAAACCATATTGGTGTCGGACAAATTGACCCCGGACAGGTTGTTGTTATACAGGTAACTGTTACTGTTTTTTGAATCTTCCGGGCATTTAAGGGCAGATGCCTGAAACTCTGTAATTGCCCAGATTTCTGATGATGGTGGTAAACAGTCAGAATGGTCATGGGCATACATATTTATAGCAATCATTATTGAACGTTGATTGCTCATACATGATGTTTCTCCTGCTTTTCTGCGGTCTTTATTGAAAATTGGGTATAACATTACAGCGATTATCGACAACGCGACTATGGTTGTTAATAATTCTATAAGAGTTCCGCCAAAACGAAATTCCTTCATTTCCCCTTAACCTTATTATCAGATGGTTCGATTGTACCCATTTTATCCCATGATTCCATTTTGTTTAATTTATTAACTATTTCAACATGACCATCACCGTATGATGCCACTGCCCAATACATATTCTTTTCTTTCTGGTAATGCCGAAATAAAACATCAGATGAACTGTATAATATATTGCTGTATGCCCGGTTAGGAATTATGGTGGTTTTACCATCGATGGTCATTAACTGTTTCGCTGGAGATTGGATTTTTGTAATATTTAAACCAGAGCAGTTATTATTATAAAGGTAACCATTTGCTGTTCTTTTTGCCTGTGGACAAATTAATGAGTAAGTATCTATCTTGACATCTTCCCACACAGTTGACGATTCCGGTAGCATAGCTTCATGGTCCTGGGCATACATTAGCAGGCATGCTGCAATTTCCCGTTGATGACTGTAACATGTCACCGAACGGGGTTTGTCAGTATGTATGAATAGCGCTGCTATCAGTAAAAATACAATATAAACAGCAATAATTATCCCAATAATTTCCCATTTTGATATCTGCCGTTTCCCAACTTTTTCTGCCATAACATCTCCTTAATATTCTTAATAATATTGTTATTCACCAGAAAAATCAATAGAAAATAATCTTTTCTCTTTAAAACTTATTAATTGATGTTAAGAATAAGATAACACCAAGTTGCGCTTACCTTCTTGTAATTACTGTAAAATAAATGTATGATTTTTGTATAATTATGAATGTGATCAGCGTATGAGGAGATTTTATGACAACTGATGATTTAGAGAAAGATGAACAGAAAACAATTCCTGAACTTGAACAGATAATTACCGAAAAGCCGAAAAAGAAAAAATGGGGATTTTTATCAGATCCTAATTGGACTATTATCCCATTTGGAATTATACTTCCACTTGTCGCAATAGCAACAGAATTAATCACCCACATGTGTTCTGAATTTGTATATAATCCATTGCCAACCGTATGGCATATTGTGTTGTATGCAATGATTTCAGTAGGAAATGCCGTTATATTCTGGGGAACAACAAAGTTTTCACCACGCGGTTTAACTTCGCTGAAAATAGTAAACGGATTTATATTAGGTATAGCATTCTGGTTTTTTATCCAGGGACTTACACTTGTGCCATTGAGTATATTAGCAATAATTTGCTCAATTACTTCCCCGCTATTTATCTTTGTCGGTCTATCTGGATTATCACCGTTAATGGCTATTCTTGCATCATTTAAAAATAACAAACAACATAAAATGGATAATGATACCACTGGAATTGGCAGGAAATGTATCTGGATTGGAATAATTATTGCTATATTAGTAATGACATCTCTTGAACTGCACAGCGTTTTGACCATGAGAAATATGCAGGATGTTATCTCTGCTGGAACGGTAAATAGCGAAAAAGCGTTAAAATGGCTGCGCAAGTCTGGTAATAAAGAGGTTATGTTGCGCCGTTGCTATGAACGGGCATCTACAGGAAACGGTATTATCAGCACGTTATCGAATGCTGGCAATAACCTGACCACTGATGATGTGCGAACAATTTATTATCGCGTTGAAGGTGAGACCTTTGATAATGCTCCTGCACCGGTAAATCTCGACAAAGGCGGTTTTTCATCTTTCGACTTAGACCCAGACGGATTTGGAAATAGAAATGAACCAGAAAAGATTATTTCCTGGTTATCCATGGACTCCTCGACAATAGATGGTTCTGTTGACGCAGACGCCGCGTTGGCATATATGCAATGGACTATTTCATTTAAAAATACAACATCATCAAACCAGGAAGCGAAAATGCTGGTTGCCTTGCCGCCGGGAGCAGTGGTTTCCAGATTGACATTATGGATAAATGGTGAAGAGCGCGAGGCGGCATTCGCTGCCCGCAGACGCGTAGAGAAAGCGTATGATGAAATAGTATCACAAGAGCGCGACCCGGTACTGGTAACAACAAACGGTACTGACCGCGTATCAGTCCAGTGCTTTCCGGTACCACCCAATGGGTCAATGAAGATACGCATTGGAATAACTGCCCCACTGCTGCTTGAATCTAGATTTACATCAACAGGTAAATTAGTTATGCCCAATGTGATAGACCAGAACTTTGTTACCAGAGATTCATTGCAACGAACAATATGGATAGAAAGCAAGGGGAAAGCAGCATCACTATTAAATATTCCCATTGAAAAAACCAATACGGGAATTTATGCTCTACGCGGAAAAGTTCCTGAAAACAGCTTCACCAAGATAGCGAAAATCATAGAATTTGACAGGAACAGCGCAGTACACTATGCCTGGTCACCTGATTCTATCGACCCGAAAAATTCCGTTATTCAGCAAAGCTTCTTTCCATCTAATCTATCTCTAAATCGCAGTGCACTACGTCTTGCAATTGTAATTGATGGTTCACAGTGTATGAAGGATAGTGTTGCAGCAATATCAAAAGCGATTGCCAAACTACCAGAAGGGGTAGAGTTTACAATAATTCTGGCTGGCGATAATGAAAAGACTATTGTACCAGTACAGACAGCGACACCGGCAAAATGCGCACAAGCAGCAGCAACAATAAACAATATAAAATGTGTCGGTGGTACGGATAATGTACCAGCACTTGTAAGTGCATGGAATATTGCGGCAGGAAAACAATCCGGAGCAATATTGTGGATTCACGGACCACAGCCAGTAGCTATATCAGATACCGCCAATCTTCTGCAATGCTTGGATCGTCGTAAGGAAGGAGTCAAGTTATATTCAATGGATGCGGTCAGTGGTGTCAATGTGATATTAAAAGATTTTGATGACCGTGCCAATGTATATAACGCATTACGAATAGGTACATTGGATGATGATATTGCCCGGTTTTTGGCTGAGTATAATGGAAAACCATGTTTTAAATTAAAAAGAACGCGCTTGAATTCATCAGAATGGACAGACCGTAAACATAGCAAAGAAACCACAGAACATTTATCACGTTTATGGGCAAAAGATCAAGCACAGGAATTTTATGTTAAAGGTGGCAGCAAAAATATTGAATCAGCGATTGCTATTGCCAGACGATACCAATTAGTAACTCCTGTCACCGGTGCGGTAGTGCTGGAGACCAAGCAACAGTATAAAGATAACGGTTTAGAGCCGGTAGCACCGGGTACTGTACCCACAGTGCCGGAACCTGAGGAATGGATGCTGATAATAATAGCGGCGGCAGTCCTCGGATATTTCGCATGGAAGAGGAAGAAAAGATGCGCCGCTTTTTAAGTGCGCCATTATTATGGAGTATAACGGCGGAAATAATCGGCGGATGGGCAAGCTGGCACTGGTATGCCGGTCGTATTGCCACTGATCCCGATGAATTTTATGGGGTGCTGGCATTAATCGCCGCTGTGATAATCGCCATCATGGCAAAGCCTTCAGCAAAAATTCTGCGTTATCCGTTTTTGCTGGCAACTATTTTAATGTTGGTTTACGCTATCAGCTATCACGCTTTATTTCCTCTGGCACGTGCTGTTTTACTGATGACCGCACTGGCATCAACGATTAGTGCATTCAGATTTAGTTGTTACCTGCAACCGGGAATATGTGGATTATTTTACCTGTCATTGCCGGTCATATCTTCATTGCAGTTTTATCTCGGTTTTCCAATGCGTTCTTTGGTAGCCAATATTGATAAGTTGCTACTGGGTTTTGCTGGTATTTCTGTAATGGTAGAAGGTACTGCATTACGATGGGGAAACGATTTGATTGTAGTTGATGCTCCCTGCAGCGGTGTGAAAATGCTTTGGACCGGCATATTCATTGCATGCATTATGATAACTTATTTCCGGTTTGGCTGGTACAAAAGCACATTGGCCATTATTGGCACTGTGGTGCTGGTTATTATAGGAAATGCCTTGCGGGCATCAGCACTTTTTTACCCCGAGGCTGGAATATTAAAACTACCGCCAATGTGGCATGATGGTACCGGCATAATAGTATTCATTTTCACAGCTATTGCAATCTGCTGGTACATTCAACAGCTGCACAGGAGAGACGTATGCGTTCAATAATTCCTCTCATCATAGCCTGCATATTCTCTGTTCTGGTTCCATTTTTTACCCCGCTACCGGTACCCCAAAATAATGCTGAATTTCCTGGATGGCCAACTTCTTTTGATGGAACATCTATTACACCATTGCCATCAACTGAACGTGAACAAAGATTCGAGCAGGATTTCCCCGGCAAAACAGGACGATTCAGCGATGGTAAACGTGAAATAATCATTCGTTGGGTAACCCGCGAGACGCGTACACTGCACCCGGCGGCAGATTGTTTTCGCGGCATCGGCTACCATGTGGCAACCAGCCAATTAATTCGCGATAAGCATAATAGAGTATGGAACACCTTCACTGCGAAAGAGAATGGCGAAACATTGCAGGTACAGGAAATAATCATCGATAATGACGGCAATTCATGGAGTGATGTATCTAATTGGTACTGGGAAGCAACATTTCAACATACCCGTGGTCCATGGTGGGCATTTACAATAGCCAAACGTATTGAACAATAATACCTTTTACCTACTCATTGGTTCACCCATCTACAACTTCATGTCGTTAAGTTTTTTAGTTTTCAGTAATCAGATTGAAATGCCTTCATGGTATTTCAATTTTGAAATGAAGACTTATTTTTGTTTAAATTTTATTGTTTACAGTCTAACAACTTACCTGATTTCACTCACTAATCATAGTCGACTGGTATACAATATTTGCTGAATCTCAAAAATAGTTGTTATTATATATTTTAATTATACCATATTTTACATCAATAAAAGTAAAGCGGATGACCGAGAACTATTTTAAATTATGTGAAGTTTTTGATTATTATATATAACGATAAAAAAGTAAACTCCGACCTCTGAAAAGCGAATTCTGAAAACTGTATTAAAATTTGGTATAATTACCGTGTTGGAGAATATATGAGCGCAACACGATTACAAAAAATGAATAAATTGCTGAAAGAAGAATTGAGCCGAATCATTCGCGAGGATATGAACGACCCGCGATTGGGGATGGTTTCAATTACCGATATTGTTTTATCTTTTGATTTAAAGCAGGCGAAGGTATATATCAGTGCGTATGGTACAACTGAAGAAAGAAAGTCATCAATATTGGCGTTAACCAGTGCGTCACGTTTTTTACGTGGCGAGGTAGCGCGTCAATTAGAACTGCGGCATACACCTGAGTTAAAGTTTTTATTTGATGACTCGTTGGAACGTGGCGCGCGCATATTTGATTTGCTTAACCAGGTGAAAGAGCAGGAAAAAGAAAAAGAGAAAGAAGTATAATATGTTGACGGATGCCAATATAGTTGCGCAAGAGATATTAAAATTCAGCGAGGCAATGGTAATAAGCCACACCAGTCCGGATGCGGACGCGGTGGGTTCGATGATAGGAATAACCTTGGCTTTGCAGGAAAAAGGGATTAAAGTCACCCCGTTTTTAAAAGATGGTGTTCCTTATTTTTGTCAGTTTATGATTGGGGACATGCCAGTTACCAGACAGTTGCCTGCTAAATTACCGCCTTTGTTAATTTTTGTTGATGCCGCAAATCTGCAACGCTGTGGTTTATCTAAAGATGAGATTGATGGACTTAAAAGCCGCGGTGTGGAGAAGATAATTCAGATAGACCATCATGTAAATGATAAATTTGATTCAGATATGGCCATTGTCGATTGTCACGCACCGGCAACCGCGGTATTAATATATCAGTTTATTCCTCTTCTCGGGGCAACTATCTCCGGGCAAATCGCAACCGCATTGCTGGCTGGGTTAACGGTGGATACTGGAAGGTTTTCATTTGGCAATACCACTGCAGAAGCGCATATAATCGCCGCGGCATTAATGACAGCCGGTGCTGACGTATCTGAAATAAATCTGCATCTGTATGAAAGCATGAAAAGTGAAGCATTTAATCTGTTAAAATGCGCGATGGGTTCAATTCAGTCAATTGAAGATAATCAACTGGTTTGGGCTACTTTGCGGGTGGATGATTACACCAATTGCAACGCGAAAAGTGAAGATACAGAAGGAATTATAGATTTTGTTCGTCGTGTTGATGGAAATAAGATAGCGATATTATTCTCAGAAAGAAATAATGTGATCCGCGTAAGCCTGCGGTCACGTGGTGGTATAGATGTTGGTGAATTAGCCCGTGCCTTTGGAGGTGGTGGGCATGCCCCTGCCGCCGGGATAAAGTTTGAAAATGGTGATTTGGATGAAGTAGTTGAAAAGGTTTTGAAAAAAGCAATTACGTTATTGTGATATTCGAAATTTAGCTTGAAAAGAATATAGTTTGGTTAACTATAAAAAGTAGAGACGCAATATTTGCATCTCTGCTTTTATTTTATAATATCTGTAATCTTATAGGCAATTGAAAAACCTTGCATAATCCTGATGGGACAGACACCTTCCTGGCTTCGCCACTCGGTGTCAGTC
>CAZNLA010000095.1:0-13585 GCA_964573385.1 uncultured bacterium | reverse complement strand
CGAGATTTCTGAATGTGACTGGAGTTCAGACGTGTGCTCTTCCGATCTGTTGCTTATTAAATATTTTTTCACATTTCCAGCATTTCCCATATTCAAAAGGTACAATAGTATTACAATTTGAACATTTTATCTGCTTGCTTTCTTTTAGTGCTAATTGTTCTACTAACGCCTGGTAACGTCTTTCAATATCTTTTTGCTTGTCATCTGCGGATAACGACTGTTCATATGCGGATAACGCTTCGTTATATTTGTTGTCTTTTAGTAACAAATCACCTAATCTTGCATATGCTGCGGCATTGGTCGGATCACGTCTGATTAATTTATAACAGGTATTGTAATCATCTTTATGCATTGCATCTGATGCGCGTTTGGTTAGAAAATCAATTACAAAAGGTATTGAAAATAATACGATAAGAATTAAAATATTCAGTGGAAAGAGACTCAACCCATTCATAGTTAAAACACAGCCAATTATAGTAAGGAAGAAAATTAAAGAACTATATTGGCCAACAACTAATTTAAATAAAGTATAAAAAAAAAGAAGTCCTGTTAATAGAAAAGTTATTGTATATGCATTTAACATACGGATATAATATTTGTTTTCATCTGTTTTATCAACAGTTTTTTCGATTTTATCTTAGCTTTCTTGCGATATTTTAGAATTTTGTATAGAATCATGTTGTTTACAATTTATGCAATGGTTTTCCCAATGATATTGATTACATTCATCAGGTAATCTATTAGTGTAAAGACTTTGTATATTTTGTCAGTTATTTTTTGTTTAGGTATCAATTATTTATGAGTCTTAAAATAATTATCACATTTTCTGTAGTCTTTACCATACTAATATCATTAACAGGTTGTTGGGGAAAAAAGACAAATATTGAACAACCAAAAACACCAGAAAAAATATCATATTCATCTTCATGTCCTTTATGCGGTGCTTTATGTGATTTATCTGATATCAATAGGCCTGCTTTGGCTATATTAGTAGAAAACTCACCTGCCGCAAGACCACAATCTGGATTGAATAAAGCATGTATTGTTTATGAAGCAATTACTGAAGGTGGTATAACCAGGTTTCTTGCTATATATCTGCATAATTCATCTGATAAAATCGGTCCTGTTCGCAGCGCCAGGCCACATTTTATTCATTTAGCCCAGGATTACGATGCGTCATTAGTACATTGTGGTGAAAGTTTTGAAGCATTACAAATATTAACAGATTCAATTGATAGATATAACATTAATCAAATGAAGTTCATTAAACCATTTTGGAGAGATAAAAAACGCAGAGCACCGCATAATTTATATACTTCTACCGGTAAATTGCGCGACTTTATGACTGAAAACAATTGGATAGAAGCACCCAAACAGTTCCCCGCATTTAAGAGAAATTTATCGCTGCCACCAGGTGGGCAGGAAGCAGAAAAAGTATTGATTAACTTTTCCGGTGTAGTAGGGTATAAGTTACAATTAAATTACTTACCGGAGTGCAAAGCATATGAAAGAGTAATGGACAAAAAGATTCATGTGGACAAAGAAAGCGGTGAAAAACTTTTAGCTCCTAATGTCATAATTCAGTACGTAGATATTGCCCCTTTTGCTAAATCAGTAAAAGGCACGTATGATGTTTCTGTTGTAGGATCAGGTGTAGGATATTATTTGGTGAATGGTAAATATTATCGTATTTATTGGAAAAAAGACCGTGAGTCATCCACTACAGATTATACTTTAGAAGATGGAAGCGATTTGCCATTGAAAGATGGTCAAATATGGGTAGAAGTCGTTTCTTTGGAAAGTGAAGTATTATTAGGAAAAGTGTTAGTTGATAGAAATGGATTATCAAAGAGACGTCGGCAATGATGTATTACCCGGAATCGTGAATATTATTGTTAACTGGTTATTGTCATCATTAATACAAGCATTTAGCGTGCCATCATGAAGTTCTGCGTAAATCTTTGATATGGATAATGCAAGTATATTAGTATTAATTTCCTTTTTATCATTGTCAATAGAAAATGGATCAAATATATTTGCGGTATTTTTAAGATTAATTGCTCTGCAAAAATAGTTAACTGTAATTTTAAACTGGTGATAATCTTCGATTACATCGATATTTATCAGAGATATATCATGTAAAAAGTTAAAATCAGGATTTATAATTGAACTCAATATTTTTGTGATTTTATCTATATCAAACATTATATTTTTGTTTTCCGAATTGTAATTCGAAGTTACTTCTATGTTAAATTTTGTCTGGATTTCAATTATTATCAGATTAATAATATCATTCAAATTTACTTCAGATATTTTTAGGGATATTTTTCCTTGTTGCAGTCTGGTAAATGTGAGTAATTCAGTGATCAGAAGCATTTGCTTATTTGTGTTTTCGTCTATTACTTGAATAGCTTGAGAAAATATATTATTATCTGCTTTTGCAAGATTAATCCATAATGATGTTGTTGATAAAGGAGTTAATAATTGATGAGATATAATTGATAAAAAATCAATTATTGCTGTATTTTTATCTAATGTTAATCTGTTAGTTGCATTAAGATTTGCATCTGTCATTTTTAAATCTTCTGATGACAATATATAACCTATAAGTCTGCTATCTGCATTGTTGATTTGTTTTGATTTAAACAAAATAGGCAGAGATTTATTTGTTTGTGAAATGTAAATATCGAAGATGAAAGGATTATCTATATTTTTTATTCTTGAAAATATATTTGGAATATAATTGTCCAAATGTGTTCCTGCTGTCTTGTCTGCTATTTGAAATAGGTTGTTGAAAACTAAGTTTGATTTTATAATATAACCATCATTGTCAGTAATTACTATCAATTGCTGTGTTTCATTTATAAAATAATCGACAAAATCAACTGACAAATTACTTGTTCTGTTCATATGAAATACCAATACTGCTATCAATACTCCTGAAACTATTAAGCTTCCTGCAGATATTGATGAGAAATTTAATAAATTTAACGAAAATATTAATAATGAAAAGAAAAATAAGCTATTAATATGTTTTTCGTTTTGAGGATAATTAAATATTTGTTTTGAAATCATTAAATATCCTGCAATTACTAATAACATTTGAAAAATAATAAATAATAAATAAAAATAATCAGTGATATTTGCTGTTCTATAAATGAGATGTATTTTTAATGACTCCAGAGAAAGTTCACCAAATTGATTTACTACATAAACTGTTAAAAATATAGCTGAAATTAAATATATGATGTAAATAATGATTTTATTCATTGAAGGTGAGAAAGTGGTTGATTTAGAAATTGCTGATTTAAATATAACCGGCAAATAAAATGACCAGATGATATACGATAACGTCCTGAATATGATACACATTTCTGGCGTTTTACTGTAAAATTGAAATATATTGATTAAAGCTAAAATAGCTACAACGACAATTGACTTATATGTAACTGATGATATTTTATGCTGAAACAGCAAAATTGCATCAATACAAAATATTAAGAACACGAATATAAGAAAATCACCGGTTAAATGCGACATTATATCCTTAACTGACAATAGAAAGTATATTTTTTTGTTATTATACTTTCTTTTTCCCGGTAAATACAAATAGAAAAGGAGAAATATTGAAGATATTAATTACAAATGATGATGGGATAACTGCTAATGGTATTGCTGAATTGTATAAATCATTAAATGAAATATCAGATGTGATACTAATAGCGCCGGAAAAGCAACGTTCTGCAATCGGTCATGCGATAACATTACACAAACCTTTACGTGTAGAAAAGAAAAATTATAATTTTGGTACCGGGTATGCCTGCAATGGCACACCGAGTGATTGTGTAGTTATAGGACTTCAGGAATTAATGCCTGACTGTGACTATGTAATATCCGGCATTAATTGCGGCCCTAATGTTGGTGAAGATTTGACATATTCCGGAACTGTGGCAGCCGCAATGGAAGCTGCAATTTGTAAAAAGACAGGTATAGCGCTATCAGTGAATGCATATGAAAATCCCAATTATCACGCGGCTGCGACTTATATAAAGCTATTTATTATAAAAAATCACCTTCAAAAACTTAATGATAGAGTATTTCTAAATATTAATGTACCATCATGTAATTATGAAGATATTCAAGGTGTGGATATTACTCGTCAGGGGTATCGTAAGTACAATTCGCGTATCGAAAAAAGAGTTGATCCACGTGGAAAAGTATATTATTGGATGGGGGGAGAATTAGAAGATGACATTTGTGAAAGTGGGACAGATATTGACTCACTTATGAAAAATAGAATATCAATCACCCCGCACCATCTGGATATGACTAGTTATGATACAATAGAGAAAATGAAAAACTGGGAACTATTTTAAGCATCTAAATCGAATATGATTTTTCTGCCTTTCCCTTCATTTCCATCAGCATCGTCATTATCGTTTATAGTTAATGGTTCCGGTGCTTCTTCAAATTGGAAAGATATTGGCTTTTCTGGTTCTATATTAATTTTATTGACTTCGGCATCCATAGGTATATAGTCAATATTTGCTGTTTCCAATGGAGTTCTTATGTCAATAATATCATAATCAGGTATTGTTGGATTAAATGGTTTTGTTGAGACTAAATCTTCTTCTGCAGGTAAAAAATCCAGATTATTGGTTTCAAGTGGTGACTTAAACCCCACCTTGTCGTTAGTTTCAGTAGTGGTATCATTTAAGTCGAATGTAATGCCATTAGCAGCAGTTATAACAAAATCATTTATAGGTTCAATTTTTTCTATAATGGGTTCTTCTGCTTCATCGAATATAAAGGAAGATTCACCTTCATAACTTGTAATGGCGTTGGATGTTTCTATTCCATCATCGAAAATGTTAAAATCAGGTTCTGGATTTATATTTGACTGCGGGATATCAACCGCAGGGGTGTTTTCCACATAAGGTTCAATGTTTGCTGATGCTCCGATAGTAACGGTACCTGTTTCTTCAAATTTATCCCAGTCAATTTCATCTTTTTCTTCAGATGTTAATATAACTGGCTCTGGTTCGGGTATTATGTTTACAACAGGGACATCTTCAGTAATTGGGTTAAATACAGATAATTGATTATCGATATTTTCTTTTTCTGCAGACTCGGTTGGCATTAAAAGCGGGTTTGGAATTTCAGTTAATTCATTGCAAATTTCTTTGTAACTGTTTCTAGCTAGAGGATAATTGTTTTCAAGTTCAATAGCCCGAACAAAATCAGCCTTCGCTTCAGAAAAGCGCATTAGTCTTGTATAAGCAACGCCTTTATTATAAATAACTTTTGGGTCAAGTGGACGCACACGAGCTAAGCGTTCGAATGCGTTAACTGCGGCATCCCAGTTTCTGTCATCTACACAGCGTGCAGCTTCTATTAATATTTTCTTAGCTAATTCGTCAGACATATTCACCTGATTTTGCGATATATTTTCCTGCAGTTAAATTTACCACAAATATCATACTTTTAGTTAAGTAAATTTTTATTAAAACCATATTTTTGCAGGTTATGATAGATATTATAGCGAAAAATTATAATGAGGTGAATATAAATATGAAGCAAATACTGGCATTATGTCAAGTAATTGTAAAAAAAATAGTAATTCCGGGAATATTTGATATAACAATTGACGCACCAGAGATTGCTGGTATCGCTTTACCGGGACAATTTTTACATATTAAGTGTGGTAATTTTATATTGCGGCGTCCAATAAGTATTTGTGATGTCAATGGCGACTCTATACGTTTTTTATTTGATGTCCGTGGTGATGGTACTGAATGGTTGTCTAACATTAATGTAAATGACTATATTGATGTATTAGGCCCTTTAGGTACCGGATTCGAGATGTTACCGTCAGATAAAAAAGCTGTTTTCATCGGTGGTGGAATTGGTATTTATCCATTGTTATACGCCAGTAAATTATATAATAATCCGACAGTTTTATTAGGTTTTCGTAGTAAATCAGTCATTACATTGATAGAAGATTTTGAAAAAAATGGGGCAAATATAAAGATAGCTACAGATGACGGAAGTTATGGACATCATGGTTATGTTCCTGATTTATTAAATCATCATTTATTGGATTCATCAGATACAGATATAGTTTATACTTGCGGTCCCAAGTTGATGATGAAAATAGTTGCTGAAATTGCCAATAATCATAATATACGTTGTCAGGTGTCAATGGAAGAAAGAATGGGATGTGGTGTAGGTGCTTGCCTGGTGTGTGCATGTAAAACATATAAAAATGATGGTGCAATTACACACTCTTTTGTTTGTAAAGATGGGCCTGTATATGAAGCCAATAAGGTGGTCTGGTAATAATGAATAATATTGAAGTAAATATTGCAGGGGTTAAACTTAAAAATCCTTTAATATCCGCATCCGGCACATATGGTTTCGGCAGAGAATATAGTAATTTTTATGATATTTCAAAGTTAGGCGCGATATGTGTTAAGGGGTTAACCCTTGTGGAACGCATTGGTAATCCGCCTCCACGCATTGCAGAAACCGCATCCGGTGTTTTAAATAGTGTTGGGTTACAAAATCCTGGAGTTGAATGGTTTGTTCGGGAAGAATTGCCGGTTTTAAAGGATAAAGGTTGTGTTGTAATTGCTAATATAGCTGGAAATACTATTGATGAATATGTTAGTATGGCAAAAATATTATCAGATACTGATACAGATTTGATAGAACTTAATATATCGTGTCCTAATGTTAAGGAGGGTGGGGTAGCATTTGGTGTTAATTGTGACTCAGTGTATCAAATAACTTCGATGGTTAAACAACATTGCCGACAACCATTAATTGTTAAGTTATCACCAAACGTGACTGACATTGCTTCTATAGCTAAATCCGCTGAACAGGGTGGCGCAGATGCATTATCATTAATTAATACAATTCTGGGCATGAAGATTGACATTAACACCAGAAAACCGATTCTCGCGAACAATGTGGGTGGATTGTCAGGGCCTGCAGTTAAACCTATAGCAATTCGGATGGTATGGCAGGTTAGAAATGTAACAGATTTGCCGATAATAGGTATGGGCGGAATATCTGATTGGCGTGATGCTGTTGAAATGATATTGGCAGGTGCAAATGCTATTGCGGTTGGAACCGCATTGTTTAATAACCCATTAGCACCTATAGAGATTGTAGATGGTTTGACAAAATATTTAGTGGAAAAGAATATTGATAATATCAGAGAATTATCAGGGAAAGTTATTACCCATTAATTTTACTGTTTTTATTTGATTTTAGTGAAATGAGAATATTTTAAAAGATAAATAGAACGATGATAATAGATTTTCATACACATATATTTACTGATAATGTTGCCCGAAATGCACTTCCGATACTGGCAGAACGTGCCGGCATAAACCCGTTTACTGATGCAACCGCAAAAGGTTTGGTTGAATCAATGAGGATTGCTGGTATCGATTATTCTGTTGTTGCTAATATTGCGACAAGGGTGGAACAGGTAAAGAAGATAAATATATGGGCATGTGAGTTATCAGCGACATATCCTGATATTATCAGTCTTGGTTCGTTACATCCGGAGATGCTTTTTGATGATATTCGGCAGGAGATTGCTTATCTGAAAAAGAATAATATAAAAGGGATAAAATTGCATCCAGATTATCAGAACTTTTATGTTGATGATATGAAAATTTTTGATATGTATAATGCAATTAATGATGCCGGTATGTTCATATTATTTCATTCAGGTGTAGATATCGGTTTGCCCGGTGAAATACATTGCACACCGCAAAGATTGTTGACGTTAATAGAAAAAAATAATGACCTAACAATTATTGCTGCTCATATGGGTGGGTATCATATGTGGGATGAAGTGAATAAATACCTGATTGGTACCGATATCTATTTGGATACATCATTTGCTATATCCGAAATAGGTATTGAACAATCTGTTAGCATGATATTGAAACATGGTGTAAATAAGATAATATTTGGTTCGGACTCACCATGGAAAAGCCAGAAAGATGAGTTGGCATTAATCCAATCATTGCCATTGAATGAAGATGATATTTTATCGATTACTGGCAGAAACGCGGCAGAATTATTGAGTTTAATATAAGGGTATTAAAATGAAAATATTTAAGACGACTGAATTTAAAATGGTAGATATTAATAAAGCTTTGATGCCTTTATCGAGTGATCTTGATGATGTACAACGAATTGTTGATGCTATCGTAAAAAAAATTCGGAATGAGGGTGATGCTGGTATATTGGAGTTAACCAGAAAATTCGATTGGCCGGACGCTACAATTGATAAATTAAAGGTTTCTGAAGAAGAATTACATAACGCGTTAAACGAAATAGATACTGATTTAATAACTTCTATGACATTTTCCGCTGAGAATATTCGCAGGTATCATAAAAGTCAAATGCCTAATGATTTTATGGGTGAATATGAAATGGGAATGTTTTTAGGTCAAAGACATACCCCGGTTGATAGTGCTGCTTGTTATGTTCCTACCCGTAAGGCATCAATACCATCATCATTGTTAATGTCAGTTATTCCTGCCCAGGTAGCAAATGTTGATAGGATAGTTGTTGTTGGACCATGCAGAGAAGATGGCACCATGCCTGCAGGTGTTTTGGCTGCAGCAAATCTATTAGGTGTTACTGAAATATACAAATTAGGTGGCGCAGTTGCTATGGCCGCAATGGCATATGGTACAGAAACATTTCCCAAAGTAGATAAAGTTGTTGGTCCGGCAAATATATTCGGTACCATGGCTAAAAAAGCATTATATGGTGATGTTGGGGTTGATGGATTATACGGACCGAGTGAAGTTGTTATAATCGCTGATGGTACAGTGCCGGCAGCATGGGTTGCAGCAGATCTGGTAAGTCAATCTGAACATGGTGAAGATTCGCAAAGTATTTTAATAACAACAAATGAAGAATACGCAACATTAGTTTTAGACGCAGTTGATCAGTTGTTAAAAAGTTCTGGCAGAGCCAATTATTTGGCCAAGTCATTAGATGAACGTGGTGCTGTAATTATCACCAGAAATATACAGGAATCTGCTGAAATGTCTGATATTTTAGCACCGGAACATCTGGAATTGGCAGTGGAAGATTTTGAGGCATTGTTACCTTTAGTAAAACATGCCGGATCTATTTTGTTAGGTGGATTTACCCCAGTACCGATAGGTGATTATTGTGCTGGTCCAAGCCATATTTTACCAACCGGGAGAACCGCAAGATTTAATAGTGGTATTGGAGTTACGGATTTCCTGAAAAGATCATCCTTGATTCGCGTTACGCCGGGATGGTTAAATTATCATTCGTCGATGATAACAACATTTGCTGAGCATGAAGGTTTAGAAGGTCATGCACATTCTGTTAATATTCGCATGAAAAAGGAGAAATAAAATGAGGCAGGCAATTATTAGTCGTAATACAAATGAAACCAAAATTAATTTGGAAGTTAATATCGACGGCACAGGTAAAGCGGATATTAAAACTGGTATTGGTTTTGTCGACCATATGTTAGAACTTTTTACAAAACATAGCGGATGCGATTTGAAAATTGTAGCATCCGGTGATTTACATGTTGATTCGCACCATTTAACAGAAGATTTAGGAATTGCTTTGGGAATGGCTATTCAAACTGCAATCGGTGACAAAAAAGGCATTAAACGATATGGTGATATTATTTTACCAATGGATGAAACGTTAATGATTGCTGCTGTTGATTGTAGTGGCAGACCATTTTTTGTCTGGGATGTAAAGATGCCACAACCTAAAGTAGGTGATTGGGATTCTGAATTAGCTGAAGATTTTTTCAGGGCGTTAGCAATCAATGGTGGGCTAACCCTACATATTCGTATGTTAAGTGGTACAAACACTCACCATATTGTTGAAGCAGCATTTAAAGCATGCGCAAGAGCATTACGTCAGGCATGGTCTGATGACCCAAATGAAAAAGGAATTCCAAGTACTAAAGGCATTTTATAATGAAGTTTTTAACATTAGCATTATTTGTTATTTGCAACATATTAATCTTGTCACAACCAGCAAATGAAGTAAATAATGTGCTGTTAAAACTTAAATACCCGGATGGTACCAATGCCGCAGATATAGTTCGGGATGTAAGAGTAGGGTATAAAAATAAACATATTGAAACACCTGAAATTAACCCGGATGGTTATTTATTGCTGAATGAATGTCCGGATGATGCTGAAATAGTAAGAGTCAGTATTAATTATGGCAGTGAGATATTAAACAACGAAAAGTTTTTTGAATTAAAACTTAATAACAGAACTGGCGATGGTAGTGGTAAAACTGCCGACATAATATTACCAAAACTTTATAAATCAACTGTAACCATGACTGATTTTGAAAAGAACAGCAATCTTAAATTGCGCGGAGTAATATCTTATCTTGATTATAATGAGAAGTCAGTTACTGATTATTTGAGTTTTGTTGATTATATTTGCCGAAAAAGTAACTGTAAAAAGTTTATCCCGTATTTTGAAAATTGTAAAAACAACGAACTGATTTTTGATAAAATCCCATTAGAGTTATTTGATGTAACCTTCTTCTCCGATAATTATGCGTCATTACCAGTAACAGTGGATGGTTTGCATTCATCTGATTATAATTTATCTGTTAAAATGCCATTTAAAATTCGTGATTTAAAGTTAAAAGTGAAGTTTGCTTTAGATAATTATTCATATTCGTATAGTTGGAAAGGCAAGATAATTATTAATAATGTGATATCTGATAAATATGGATATGTATCGGTAAAAAATATGCCACCAGTAGATGTTATCGTTTGGAACGATAAAGAAAATTTTATTTTAAAACCTGATAATAAGTCAGAAAAGTTAATAAAAACATCAGATATATCACAATTTTATATTGTCATGTCCGAATTGGAAGGGAAGGAATTTTCAGGATCTGTTTACAGTAAAAATATATCAACATCATCCATAATTAGTTCTGATTCTATCCCGGATAATCAATCTCCCGGAATTAATGTTTCTTCATATTCTGGTACACGTGCTACTTTTGTGACATCAGTAAACACCGCCAAAAATATTTTTAAATATCAATTGTCATTTTACACACCTTTTTTTGAGGATACTGATTATTCGGAACTTAACTTATTATCAATAAAGCCTGAATTATTGTCATTAAGACTATTTGATAAGAAGAAAAAGTTAATCATGAAACAGTTACCTTTATCATTAGTGAAAGATGTTAATTCAGATATTCAAAAGTTATTAGTTGTAGCAAACGATAATGTTATTTATCCTTTATCATTCAATAATGGGATTTATAAATTCTCAATATATAATTCAGGTAATTACCATATAAGTATTGATACATTTAACAATACATATAAACTTCCAAATAACTTTTATTTCTCTTCATCTGATAAAAATGTAGATATTATAATGCCGGATTCGATGTTAACATTATTATCCGGTACAGAATTTTATTGGGTTAATCGGGATAGACCGGGGAAAATAAATTCCATAATTGTTAGTGACTATGCAAATAAGATGCCTTTTTATGGTGATAAAAGCAAAATATTAAGGTATTGGTATAAAAAGGCAGCGAATGAACTCGTAATAAATGATAATAATAAACTGTCATTAAGAAAGTTAGTTAACAAGGACAATAAATTTTGCTCATTTTATAAAACAGATTATTTATTACCTTCTCTATTTGCTGGATTTGATAAAGTTATGGTTTCGCAACATATTTTTAGAATGTGGCAAGGGAAATATTATACTGAGAGTACTAAATTAGCAAATATTCTTTCTACCACAGGAATTAATATAAAACTGCCTGCTGTTAAAATGAAAAAATTTGAAAATGTTATTAACGGAAATTATGATTGTTCAGAGATATTTTTCAGCACTTTTCCGCAAGGAAATGAAATGCTAATTGATATAAGTAAAATGGAACAGATATCATTGCCTGCCAATACAAAGGAAATTATTGCTTATTATCCTGGTGTGGGGAAATCAACTTCAAAGATAAGTAAGTCAATAATTGAAATAGGGGAACCGAAAGAAGTTGATCCTATAAGCATATCTTTTTCGGTACCAGTGTTGGGAAACCTGCATATTGTAAAACGTGATAATAGAAGTTTGCAATATAGTTGTGACATTAAAAGTGATAAGATTTTTTTATATGGTTTCCCATTTGGTAAATATGAAATTTATTTTAATGGTGATTTCAATGAATACCATAATGAAACTATTCATTTGAGAAAGATTATAGATTTTAACTTAAAATCAACTGAATTCTTGATTGAAGAGAAAGAATTATTAAATGATATTTCTGATGATAACCCATTTAACTCCATGGAAAAAGTCACCATAAATGATAATGCAGAGTTTATTCCAGATAAAGTTATAAAGTTAAAAGATGCTCTATGGGGTATAACGTATAACGGAATATCAGAGAAATTATTTGAATCAGGTAATGGTTTAAATAAAATAAAATCTGCCAGTGGATTATCGATATTAGTACGTGATAAATCGTTATGGCATTATAGAGATAAAATAAGGGTAATAATTGAAGGCGAAAACGAGTATAAAGATTTTATAATATCTTTTGATAACCTTAATTGGGTTATTTCCGCAGAGGCGGGTTACATGTCGTATGATTTCAACTATTTTCCGCAAGGGAAATGGAAAATAAGATTAATTTCCAATACTTTACCGAAACAGTCAATTGTTCCGGTAAATGAATATGGTGGATACGCAGTTTTTAATTAGATATTGTTAGCTATTATTCTTGAAGCTAAATCTGCAGGTGCACGTCCACGGAGATAGATTGATGTTTCTTTATATTCGACTTCAATAACCTCGCCCCGACCATGCAATTCTGCGGATAAAATAGATAACTTCATAGGTATTTCAGCTTCGAATTCTATCCATGATGCTCTGAGCATATTCATTATAGCATCACCCAACTCGTTTAATCCCAGGCCTTTTTCTGCCGCGATGTATACTTTGTTTGGGAAACGTGAAGAAAGGTTATCTAATAATTCTATATCTTCAACAGCATCTAACTTGTTAAAAGTCATTAAAACTGGTTTATCACCGGAGTCAAGGTCATTTAAAATCTTTTCAACAGTTTCAACTTGTTCCATCCAATTAGGGTTTGCGGCATCAATAACGTGAATTAACATATCCGCACTGACAGTTTCTTCTAATGTAGCACGAAATGCTGCTACTAATTGTGTAGGAAGATTTCTGATGAAACCTACAGTATCACTAACCAGTGCGCGGGCACCATTCGAAAAAGTTACATCGCGTGTTGTGGGGTCAAGTGTTGCGAATAGTTTATCTTCGACAAAGACTCCCGCCTGCGATAACGCGTTTAGTAACGTTGATTTGCCGGCATTTGTGTATCCGACAAGACTTACTAAAGGAATCTGCGATTGCGAACGTTGATTTCTTTGAACTCTTCTGCGATGCTTGATGTCATCAACCCTTTGTTCCAGCATTGATATCTTAGCGCTGACTAATCGCCTGTCAGTTTCAATTGGAGTTTCACCAGGACCTCGAAG
>CAZNLA010000094.1:0-13615 GCA_964573385.1 uncultured bacterium | reverse complement strand
GTAACGGGGTTATAAACAATACCGGTGATTTGCAGACAGTGCAGTTAGACCAGCAGGTTAATCGTCAGAGCGAATTTTACATTACCATAAAAAATACCGGCAACGTGCCCGACAGTTTTCTTATCTCAAGCACATCCACCATCGGTAGCAAATGGCGTGTGAATGTATTTGATATCAGTGGGATAAACCGCACCCTGAAAGTATTCACCGGCGGTTGGTCATCATACAGTGTAAAACCCGGCGAAAGTGTGCAGATAATGCTAAGATTCGCCGCGTTAAGCGGTCAGGTAATCGACGAAGCCAACCCGCCGACCCAGTCAATAACCATCACCGCCCAGTCATTAAAAGATCTGTACAGCGGTTCTACCACCCCTGCGTCCGACACCGTGGTGGGAACTGTGGTGCTGGTGAAGAGAACAGGTTTGTAAAATTTCAAATTTCAAATTGCAAATGGCAAACCATCTTTAACTGTTAGCAAATCGATTTTAGACGATTGCAGTCGAATTTATACGATTTCATTTGGGTATTAGATAGGAATTGTACTGACAAATTAATGTATCAACAGATAATCATAAATATATTGTCAGTCTGTTTGTTAACAGGTATAATATAAAATGTTAACTGTTATATTTTTATATGGAGAAAATAAATGCGTAAAGCTATCAGTTGTTTGATTTTATTAATCTTAGCAATGACAATATCACTGGCACAATTGGCAAATAGTCCGTGGCCTATGTTAGGTTATGATATGCAGCATAGCGGGCGCAGTCCGTATGATGGACCATTAGCTAATCCTGTACTAAAATGGACTTTCACCACAAAAGGTTATATAACATCAAGTCCTGTTATCGATACTAATGGCACTATTTATGTCGGTTCTGATGATGGTAAAGTATATGCAATTAATCCTGATGGTACTCAGAAGTGGGCTTTCAAAACTGGAAAAGAAATTTATGCCAGTCCAATTATTGGCGCAGATGGCACTATTTATGTCGGATCTTTAGATTATAAATTTTATGCAATTACACCAGATGGTAAACAAAAGTGGGCATTTGATGCCAAGCATGAAGTTTGTTCCGGTTCAGCAATATCAAAGGATGGAACATTATATATTGGGTCGTTTAATGGAAATGTTTATGCGGTAAATCCTGATGGTACGCAGAAATGGGAATCTATTCTGGGAGGAAATGTGACTTCCAGTCCCGTTCTTAGTGCAGATGGCAACACTATCTACGTCGGATCAACAAATTACAATGTCTATGCGTTGAATCTTGATGGCTCGCAAAAATGGGTATATCCTACCGGTTTATCTATACATAGAAGCATTCCTTCTATTGGGGCAGATGGCACAATATATGTAGGTTCGATGAATTACTGCCTGTTGGCTCTTAATCCTGATGGCACGTTAAAATGGAAATATAATACTAATGACCAAATGGAGGCAGGCCCAAGTATTGCAAAGGATGGTACTATTTATTGTGGTCCTCGTGATGGCGAACTTTACGCTATTAATCCTAACGGTACAAAGAAATGGAGTTTCAAAGCTGGAACAATGAACTCTACAGTTTCTTTTCCTGCTATCGGTGCGAATGGTACTATATATATAGGGTGTTATGATTCCAAAGTTTATGCTGTAAATCCAGATGGTACACAAATATGGGCGTTCACCACTGCTGGACACATGATGGAATCCAGTCCAGCTATTGCTGCAGACGGTACTCTCTATATTGGGTCTACCGATAATAAATTATATGCAATAAGCGGCGGTGGAAATACTACCATATCTACTATCGCAATTACTTCTCCTAAAGGTGGTGAACAATGGCAACAGGGAACTGCACATCCAATAACTTGGACATCAACTGGCAACCCGGGTAATGTTAAGATTGAATTATTCAAGGGTGGATTATTAAATAGTGCAATTACTGCTACTGTGGCAAATTCCGGCACATTTAATTGGACGATACCTGCGGCACAAGCAATAGGAACTGATTATCGAGTTAAAATATCATCTGTTGCAGATGCAACAGTCACCAGTCAAAGTGCCGCTAATTTTGCCATTAACACTGGCACTGTTAAAAGTAACGACCCATGGCCTATTTATCACCACGACATGCAACATACAGGCCGGAGTACATTTAACGGACCTGCTTCACCTACTGTAATATGGAAGTATGCATCTGGTCCATTTGCAAGTTCACCGGTTGTAAAGGCTGACGGTACTATTTATGTGGGTAATAATACTAATTTACTGGCACTTGACGCTACCGGCAATAAAAAATGGGCATTCAAATCAAATGCCAGTGTTCTTGCATCACCGGGTATTGGTTCGAATGGTACCGTGTATATTGGACATCAGTCACTAAAGTTCAGCGCGTTAAATCCTGATGGTTCAATAAAATGGGAATTCCCTGCAGTTGCAGGTGTTTATAGTTCACCGGCATTTGCTGATGATGGTACTATTTATATCGGTGCGACTATAGTAAGTTTTTATGCGTTAAATCCTGATGGTACGGAAAAATGGAAAGTTAATGGCGGTAATTTTTATTCATCACCGATAGTTGGTTCGGATGGTACAGTTTATTATAATACTGACACTAAATTAACGGCGGTTACTTCTGCTGGTGTTAAGAAATGGGAATATACCACGGGTAGTAGATCATATGTACCATCACTCGGTGCTGATGGTACTATTTATACTGGTTCTGATGACTTTAAACTTTATGCAATAAATCCTGACGGTACTAAAAAATGGGAATTTCTAACTAAAGATAAACTACAGACATGTCCCGCTATCGCTTTGGATGGCACCATTTATATAGTCTCAATAGCAGGTATACTTTATGCTGTTAATAATGATGGGTCAAAAAAATGGGAATTTGACATTGGGGTTGGCGGAAAAGGTTATTGCACCTCATCGCCGATTATTGATGCTGCCGGAGTAATTTACGCTGGTTCTTCCAATAAAAACATGTATGCAATTAATCCCGACGGTACAAAAAAATGGGAATTTGCTACTAATGATGTAATCAATTCTGACCCGGTTATTGCTGCAGATGGTGTGTTGTATATCGGTTCTACCGACGGTGTATTTTACGCACTTGGCAAGGCTGGAAATACCACCCCCAATATTACCGTCACCGCGCCAAACGGTGGCGAACAGTGGCAACAGGGAACAGCACAGAATATTACCTGGTCATCAACCGGTGTTACCGGTAATGTAAAAATTGAATTATACAAAACCGGTAAAGTAATCAGCACAATTGCCGCCAGTGTGGTTAATTCCGGCACATACAGTTGGAATATTCCTGCGACACAGGCGGTGGGAACTGATTACCGTGTGAAGATATCATCAGTTGCAGTTGCTACATTGACCGGGCAAAGCGCAGCAGATTTTGCTATTACTGCCGGTGGCACGCAAACCCCGGCGATCACCGTCACCGCACCAAACGGTGGCGTACAATGGCAACGTGGAATCGCACATACCATCACCTGGACATCCTCTGGCATCACTGGCAATGTTAAAATAGATTTATTAAAAGCCGGAACACAGGATAGCGTAATTGCTGCCAGTGTTGCCAATAACGGCACATACAGTTGGACCATTCCGGCAACACAGGTAGCCGCAACCGATTATCGCGTTAAGGTTTCATCTGTTACAACCGTGACCGTTAGCGACAGTAGCAATGCCGATTTTGCCATTAGCGCCACAACAACGACCATTGGGGTACCGGTACAGTTATCACCGGCAAACAACGCCATAAATGTTAATAAACCCGTAACCATCGCCTGGCAAGCGGTGAATACCGCGGTTAGTTATGAATATGAACTTTATGGCCCGGCAAGTGCGACGGTGGCTATCGAGACAAATATTGTAACTACAACATCAGCGACAATTCAATTCGACCTTGTCGTCGGCACAAAATACAGTTGGCGGGTGAGAGCAACCAACGCCAGTGATATCAGCAGCGCGTATTCATCATTATGGTCATTCACCGTTGCTAACCAGACAACAACGCAACTTGATGCGCCGACACTGATTGCCCCGGCGGATGCTGCCATTGATGTCCCAATTAACACCGTCTTCAGTTGGACCGCGGTGGCAAACGCGAAGGCGTATGATGTTGATGTTGCAACAACATCTGATTTCTCTAAAAAAGTAACGCTATCAACCACTAATACCACCCTGACCGCAGTACTTGCAAATAACACCGTTTACTATTGGCGGGCAAGGGCAAAACAGGGAAACATCATAAGCGCGTGGTCAACCGCCAATACCTTCACCACCATCGCATTTGTACCAACATCGGGTTTGGACGCGGCTATTGGCAACTCCAAAGTTGGCAGCATAATGATGGGTAACGGGGTTATAAACAATACCGGTGATTTGCAGACAGTGCAGTTAGACCAGCAAGTCAACCGTCAGAGTGAGTTTTACATCACCATTAAAAACACCGGTAATGTGCCTGACAGTTTCCTTATCTCCAGCACATCCACAATCGGCAGCAAATGGCGGGTGAATGTATTTGATATAAGCGGAATTAACCGCACCCTGAAAGTATTCACCGGCGGTTGGTCATCATACAGCGTAAAACCCGGCGAAAGCGTACAGATAATGCTGAGATTCGCTGCGTTGAGTGGTCAGGTAATAGATGTAGCCAACCCGCCAACCCAGTCAGTAACCATAACTGCCCAGTCGTTAAAAGACCTGTATAGTGGTTCTACCACCCCCGCGTCCGACACTGTGGTAGGTACCGTGGTGCTGGTGAAGAGAACAGGGCTTTGAAATTGAAAATTACAAATGGAAAATGACAAATTATCTTTAATTGTTAGTTAATCGATTTCTACCGAACTAAGTTACCGTTTCCCCTCTCCTGCGGGGAGGGGATTAATGGGTGGGGATTTATAATTGCACATAAAATTAATAAGGAACACAGAAGTTTTATACTAAACGCTGTGTTCCTCAGTGCTGTTTTTGTGTTGCTTGTGGTTAAAATAGTAATTGCGTCGGCAATTATAATAAATAATTACCTGTTAAATTTGAACATATAAAATATAAAGTAGTAAAATGGCACAACCTTTTAATTTATATGGAGGAAATAATGCGTAAATCTTTTATTTGTTTGATATTGATTATCATTGCAACATCAATATCACTGGCACAATTGGCACAAAGTGCCTGGCCTATGTATCGTTATGATATTCAACACAAATGTCGTAGTATCTATAATGGACCGACATCACCTGAGCTTAAATGGATGTTTATGACTGGCGGTTTCTTTTCCAGCCCGGTAATTGGTACTGATGGAACGATTTATGTCGGGTCTTTAGATAGGAAATTTTATGCTATCAAACCTGATGGCACGAAAAGTTGGGCCTTCACGACAGGTGGGAAAATCTATTCCTGTGCGGCAATTGGTGCAGATGGAACTATTTATGTTGGATCACATGACACGAAACTCTACGCTATTAATCCTGATGGAACTCAACGTTGGGTGTTTACGTTGGGGAGTAAAACGTTTTCCAGTCCGGTAATAGGTGCTGATGGAATTATCTATATTGGGTCAAATGATAACAAACTTTTTGCCATTAATCCTGACGGTACACAGTGCTGGGTATTTACAACCGATGGTTTAATTTCATCCAGTCCGGTTCTTGGTGCGGATGGTACTATTTATTTCGGGTCAATCAATTACAATAAATTATATGCCGTTAACCCTGATGGCACTCTGCGGTGGACCTTTGCAACAGGGGGATTTATATGGTCAAGCCCGGCAGTTGGGGTTGATGGAACTATTTATATTGGATCACTGGATAATAAGTTTTATGCCGTCAACCCTGATGGTACACAAAAATGGGTATTCAATACCAATGGTCAGATAAAGTCTAGTCCTGCTATTGGTGTAGACGGAACAGTCTATTTTGGATCAGAGGATTTCAAACTATATGCCGTAAATCCTGATGGTTCGCAACAATGGACCTTTTTGACTGGTAATAAGATAGTATGGTCAAGTCCTGCAATCGACGCAAGCGGGAATATATTTATTGGATCAAATGATGGTAAAGTATATGCAGTAAAACCCGATGGTACACAGAATTGGAACTTGAAAATAGAGGGAAGCATTGATGCCAGTCCGACGATAGGTGCGGATGATATGGTCTATATAGGGTCAACAAGCGGTAAACTATGTGCTATTGGAAATCTTAAACAAATCCCTGTTATTACTGTCACCTTACCAAACGGTGGTGACAAATGGCCGGTAGGGGTAACAAAGAATATTGTCTGGACATCAACCGATGTGATCGGCAATGTGAAAATTGAATTATTAAAAACCGGTAAAGTTATCAGCACCATTAACGCCAGTGTGGCAAATTCCGGCACATATAGTTGGAATATTCCTGTGGAACAGGCAATAGGAACTGACTATCGCATAAAGATATCATCTGTCACTGATGCGCTATTATTTGGGCAAAGTTCGGCTGACTTTACCATTAGTAAAGGTGAAAAATAAATCAAGATAATTATAATGCCAACAACAAATGGTGACAGATTGGTAGTTATTGTTTAATAAGTTATTTCATTGTAACTTTTTCATTTTATTAGCGTCTAAAAAAATATGTTTAACGGGTTAAATTTTATATTTAGTTGGAGGTAGTCATGTCATTTAAATTGCAAATTCGCAATTTTCATTCCTTTTTTACAATGGTTTGTTTTAGCATTTTACTAATGCTATCCGGCATGGTAATAGCGCAACAGACTGATAATCACGTTTTGCATGCTGTACCGGCAGGTAAAGTTGTGGTTGATGGTAAGCTTAATGATTGGGATTTGTCGGGACAGGTTGATGTTTTCGCGAATTATAGAATGCGAAATACATATTCGACTAAAGTAGCGGCAATGTATGATAAAGACAACTTCTATCTTTCAATAGTATGGCGAGACCCAACCCCGATGTTTAATATGGTTGATTCAAATTTTGATATTGGTAGCGGATGGAAAAGCGATTGTCTGCAATTACGGTTGAAGACAGATATGGTCATCGGCGATGTAACCTGCTGGTATTCTGCTGCAGCAAAGCATCCTGTTGTAAATATCGCTTATGGCAGATTTACCGGTGGACGTGATAAAGAAACCGATGTTAATGCTTTTAACGGAATTATTGATGCTTTGAAGGTTGGGGCACAGGAACAATTTATTATGGGTGAAGATGGTAAAAGTTACACTCAAGAGATTGCGCTACCATGGAAATTACTAACTGGTCAGTCCGCGATAGTAAAAGCGACAGGTAAACCATACCGGGAACCACGTACCTATGTGGCAGGTGACAGTTTTAATATGGGGATGGAGTTCCTTTGGGGTCCGCCGGATGGTAAAACATTTCCAATCCACCGTTATGCCGATTTTTTACAGGAAGGGAAATCAAGCCGTGAATTTTTCTGGACGGCAGAAAATGACTGGGGTACAGTGAAATTAGAACAAAAAGGTAATTTAAAACTGCCAGTACCGGATTACGAAAGCGCATCTAACTTTTCGCAGAAGACACAGGGACCGGTAAAAATAAAATACAACATGCCTTTTGATGGGTTTGCTACTATTGTTGTTGAAAATGAAAAAGGTATTCGCGTTAAAAATATTATTGGCATGGCACCAAGAAATAAAGGTAAGCAGATTGATTGTTGGGATGGTACAGATGAAGAAGGGAAGTTAGTACCACCGGGAAAATATAGTTGGCGCGGTTTATACCATCAGGGAATCGACCCTACTTATGAAGCCAGTTACGGCACTGCCGGTGTTCCACCCTGGGATACCGCAGATGGCAAAGGCGCGTGGATGAGTGACCATACCACCCCGGTTGCCGTCGCTGCCGGAAAAGATATTATGATACTTGCTGCCGAGGGTTCTGAAGCGGGTTGGGCACTGATAGCGACAGATATAAATGGGCGTAAACTGTGGGGTGAACGCAAATTTCAGAATAATCGTGCTATTGCTGTTGATGATAAATATATTTATTCTGGTATGGGAATTGCCGCATGGGCAGGTATTACAAGGCCACAAATTGGTAGGTTGGAATTAGCTACCGGAAAATATGCCCCGTTTAATACCAGCCCAGAGCAAATGCTGATAGTACCGGTTGCAAAGACGGATGATAAAGCCGACTTGAGTGGTCTTGCCGTCAGCAATGATAAAATAGCCGTTGCTTTAACTGGATTAAATGTAATTCGCATTTTAGATAAATCCACTGCTACCGCATTAAATGATATTCCTTTGCTTAATCCTGCTGGTTTGGCATTTGATGCTTCCGGTATACTGTATGCGATATCTGGTAGACAGGTTGTTAAAATAGTTGATGGAAAAGTTATAAATTTCATTACAACCGGTTTGGATAACCCGCGGTTTTTGGCAATAGATAAAGATGGTGGGGTATATGTATCAGATTATACTGCCAATCAGGTTAAATTATTTGATAAAACAGGTGGATTTGTACGTAATATTGGGGTTACCGGTGGACGTCCGCAACCGGGCAAATGGGAACCAAATGGTATGTATAAACCAAATGGCATCGCTATTGATATAAAAGGACGATTATGGGTCGCTGAAGAAGATATGTGGCCAAAAAGAGTGAGTGTGTGGTCGCCGGAAGGTCAATTAATTACAGATTATATTGGCCCTACAACATATGGTGGTATGGGTGCCGCGGTTGACAGTTCGGATAAAACACGGGTATTTGGCAACGGGTGTGAGTTTAAACTTGATTATGCAACCAATAAAGCAACTGTTACTGCCAACTTGATAAATGGTAATTTGGATGGCGATATATTAAAAATAAACGGCCGTGAATATTTCATGGCGAAAAGGCAGAAGTTATATTTACGCAAAGGTGATGCCTTAGTTAAAATTGCTGAATTTGGTTCATTACGCAAAAAAGATATAGAAGACGGCAAATTGCTGATACCAATTCCACCTGCGACTGATATGGTTAGCTATATCTGGTCGGATTTAAATGATGATGGTAAGCAACAGGTAGAAGAGATTGCATCATGGCCATGTGGTGGTAATGAGAAAACCATTAATCTTGGTGGTTGGGGTGGTTATTGGCTTGATGATAAATATAATATAGTTACCGATGGTGGTGGGTATGGGAATGATTTCTCGCAACTTATACCAATTAAATCATGGACACCCGGTGGTGTGCCTGTTTGGGATCCTATCAAAACGATAACTTATCTTGACAGGAAAAATCCGAAGTCAGGTGGTAGTGCCGCGACATTGTTGCTGGCAGATAAAGGTACGGTTATTCTCGGGCATAACCCAATACTGGCTGTAAGACCAGGTGGCGAAGTTGTATGGACATTTAATGATAATTGGTGGGGAGTGCATGGGTCGCATAACGCACCGATTCCAGAGAATGATTCAGTTATTGTTGGATTATTGAGTTGTATCGGCGTTGCTGATACCGGTACACCATTAGGAAAAATATTCGCGATTAATACCAATATGGGCAGAATGCCAATATTCACATCAGATGGTTTGTTAATTGCTACACTTTTCCAGGATTGTCGCATCGGGTCTGACCCCTGGCCATCATCAGCTAAAAAGGGATCTCCAATGGGTGGTGTTACCATGGGTGGTGAGTGGTTTGGTGGCTATTTCTTTAAATCAGAAAAAACTAACGAATATTATCTCATTGCCGGTGGCACATCTTATAACCTGATAAAATTAAGCGGTATGAATACCATAAAGCAATTCCCGGTAACCAATTTTAAATTTACCGCGGATGATTATGCTGTTGCAGAAAAGATGCAGATACAAAAAGCCGCGAATAATAATAAAGCTAACATCTTGACCATTGCTAAATTAGCTGTTGCACCAAAAATTGATGGCAAATTAGATGAATACGCAAAAGATAGCTTTATTGAATGGGGATCTGGTCAATATAAAGCACGAGGTGTAATTGGTACAGATGGTAAACGTTTATACCTGGGTTATGATATTACCGGCGATGCTAACCCAATGGTTAATGGTGGGAAAGATGTCAATCAGTTATTTATAACAGGCGACTCAGTTGATTTGCAGTTAGGTACTGATGCCACTGCTAACCCGAAGAGGAGTGATGCCGGCATTGGTGATTTACGCCTGCTGATTTCTGTATTGGATGGAAAGCCAACCGCAGTGCTGTATCGTTGGAAAACTGCCGGTAAAAAACAGGAACAGATATTTAACAGTCCATGGAGAAAAATTACTCTTAATTGGGTAGAACAAGTTAATGACGTGGAAATTTCTATTGTTCGGCGTAACGGTGCGTATATAGTTGAAGCGTCAATTCCATTACAGACATTAGGATTTAACCCCGAAGCAGGGAAGTCGTATAAATTAGATATGGGTTGTATATATTCTGACCCAACCGGTACAAACCGTGCCGCCAGAATCTACTGGTCAAATAAAGCAACCGGCCTGGTAAATGACGTGCCGGGAGAAATTATGGCTACGCCAAACCTGTGGGGAACGGCGAAATTGGCTGAATAGGAAAAAAGAAAATTTACTTTGATATCCTCAGTGATTAGTTTCTGAGGATATCAAAGTGAAATTGAGCGAAGGTTCTGGTAAAATTTAATCGGGATTATGAAAAATATTGTCATAATCCCGATTTTTGTATTGCATCATTTGACACGATTGTTTTATAATTCACATCAGTTAGAACATCAATTACTGAGGAGTACTTACATGTGGTTAAATCGGTTTAATTTGCTTGTAGCAACTATTATTTTTCTGGCTGCTATTGGCAACACCCAACTTTACACTTATCCGGAACAGCTTGAGCCGTTGAAACTTGATAAAGGCGGAAGCAAAAGTTGGTCTGCGGAAGTTTCAAAGATTACCCCGGTTGCCGGCATACTTTATCCCGGCGATGCGGTTAGTATGGAAATGACCGTTAAGAATACCGGCAAAGAAGCAATTACAGAAACGCCAACAGTTGAAGTGGTATTAGTGGGTGCCAAATTTGAAGGTTTTGATGGTACCCGTGGCGACCCGATGATAGGCGGGTTAAAGATGCGTACCGTGCCTTTAGCTGAACCTGTTAGATTCCCATTACCAATAACAAAGATAGAACCTGGAAAGACAACTATCTTTAAATGGTCATCTGACGCGAAAGCATTTACCAAATTTGGTCTTTATGCGGTAATAATTGATTACCCGACCGGTGGTCGCCAGGGGGTGGGGAGTTTTGCGCGGGTTTACCCACCAAATAAAGCCGCAGGTGATGGGAAAAGTTCCCCATTGTTATATTGCCAGAATATCTGGTATATGTGGGGACCGACACAACTTGATACCGTGGCACGATTGGGGTATAAATGGGTGCGCACTGATGGATTTCCTAATTGGAATGGTGTAGCAACCCGAAACCACAACGGTGGGCCGGATGGTCCGTTTGACTGGACAAATACCGACGCGCAGATGGAATGTTATCGTAAAAACAATTTATGGATTATGAGTAATATGTATGGTGGGCCACAGGACGCTGTTACAAAAAACAACCAGAATGCATATAACATGGTTCATCAACCGATGTATGATGATACCTGGGGGTTATTTGTTGAAGAAGCAGTGCGTCGTTATTGTGGTAAGGATGGTACCGGCCCTCTGCAGATTATAGATTATTACAACGAACCGTGGGAAGGTGGTGGAATTTCTGGTTGGAAATCTGATTCTGCCCGTTACCGGACATTGTATAAAATAATTTATGACCGTGCCCATAAAGCAAGTTCATTCATTAATGTCGGTGGGTCTTCCAGCATTATGAATACTGAAGATAAGTTCTTTACAGTAAAGGATTGGCAGAAAAATTACAAATTTGATGTCTTAACAGACCATTATGTACAACCATATGCATGTTGGGGACCGAGAGAAGCGAAAAAACTGGGTATTTATTCCATAGAAACTGAGACATGGATGGGTAGCAGTCCTGACCGTTTAGTTGCCACCAGCACACATTTTTTGGCTGCCGGGCAGAAAAAGGTAGCACCCAACCATCCTGACCAGTTATTATGGAAAAACGGCGAATTAATGTGTCGTCCCACCGCAGTTGCCGCAAATATCTTCCTGTATTTCACCGCAGGTCTTGAGTTTGAGAAGATAGCTTTTACAGACCACCTGCCATGGTTGTATCAGTGGGGTAAAGGTAAGGATGCGTGCTATATTCTGGCCGGTGACCGTTCCATGATTAATACTGATGCCTTAACAATGTATGACCAGATTAAAGCAGATGGAACCATTAAACTGAATAGTCAGGGTGGCAAGATTAAAGCATATGATATTTTTGGCAATCTTTATCCTGTTGATAAAGGGGTATATGATTTACCTTGTTCATTTACATCCGTTTATCTTAAAGCATCTTCATTAACTCCTGAACAGGTTTCTACCGCGGTTAATTCTGCACGTATGAATAAAGTGAAGCCGGTGGAGATATTTGCTGACGATTTTGTTGCTCCGGTTACCGAAACGAAGAGTGTTGATTTTGACGTGCATAATGTATTAAATCGCAAAATAACCGGCAATATACATGTTACAGCACCAGCAACAATAACTCTGGATAAAATATCAATGCCAGTGGCGTTGAATCCCGGAGAAACTATATCATTGCATTTCCCGATTAAAACTGCCACCGTGAATCCCGCAAATGCTTATGAGTTTGCATTTGTTTTTGAAGGTATTGATGGTATGGCTGAATTGCGCGAAGTATTGGCAGTAAATGCTATTACATTTGGCACCCCAACACTTGATGGCACCACCACCGGTTGGGAAAAGGCGACTCCGGTTATTACCCATGGGTCAGATTTAAAACGTGATATGTCCGAACGCGCATGGCGACCGTGGGAACAGGAAAAAGATGTTACTAATGGGTTGGCCGAGTTCCGTTTTATGTGGGACGAGAAAAATGTTTATATGATGGTGCGCGACCGTAATAAAGATTGGACACCGAAAGCAACATTAGCAAGCCGCAATGAAAACCTGTTGTTCGGCAAAGATGATATGGCGCAAACCTATATAGGGGACATATTCCAGAGTTTGCCTGGATCCGGGCATTGTTTACAACTTGCTATTGCATTGGGTGAACGAAGGAAAATGTTATTGCCACAAACTAATGTGCCGGATAAAATGATTGTTCAGGCAGACACCGATTATGAATATGATATATGGAAAACCACCGATGGAAAAGATGAAATATGGCGCAGTGCCACGCCAACGCTTGGCTTATTTAATTTTCTGCCACGTTGTATGCCACAGGGGTATAATGGCGTACCGGCAGGTGCTAAAGTAGCGATAAAACGCGATGGTATAGATACAATTTACCAGATAGCGATTCCGTTAACAGATATGCCGGAATTGGCACCACAGGCTGGAAAATCGTTTAAGATGACCTTTGCGCTACCTGGATCCGGTATTTTCTTTGGCACCGGTCGCAGCAGAACCCGGATGAATTCATTGACATTGCTGCCAACGTGGTCATCATCACCATCAAATGATATCCGTTGGGGTTTTACTAAATAATTACAGTTATTTTCGCTTTAGGTCACTTCGACAGGCTTAGTGACCGGTCGTTGAGCCTGTCGAAGC
>CAZNLA010000093.1:0-13853 GCA_964573385.1 uncultured bacterium | reverse complement strand
CAACAAAAGGAGCTTTCATTCAGTCAGATTAAAGATATTGCTCGCCAGGCAGTATTTTACGCAATCACCCAGTTTAAGTGATTTGGGTGGTGCAGTAATTTGGGTGATGGTGCCATTTACCTTTGCGCCAAAATTACCTAACAGATAAGCAATTTCCAGACCGCTGTTGTTTTCATCGTAACTGCATTTTAAAACCAGACTGTTTATACCTTTCTTTAGTAATGCACTGTTAATCGGAATCCGTCGTAACGACATATCAGTCCACCAACCGCAATCAGCATCAACACTTACCTGGTTGCCATTGAGGGTTATCTGATAACTTTGTGGATTTTCCACCGCGAAAAACAAGTCGCCACTGGGAATATAATCCGTTTCGAACTCATAAGTCAGTTCTAAATTAATGGCTTTCGGGTTTTTATTCCTGACTCTTGCCCATGGTTGAACCATTGAACCACCACGATGCCGTATACCTAACAAATCGCGCAACTTGCGGTCAAGACTCAGTATTTCTAATCCCGGTTGTAATTCGCCATCATTAATGCTGTATTTAGGTTTGTTTAATACAAATACATTTGATTCATCCAGACGGAAATCCCAATTTTTTTTGCTGATAGTTTCTTCTTTTACTACTGTCAGTTTTTTTAATTTCGCAAGGTCATTTTCATATTCCTGTTTAGGACAAATAAGCATTAAACTGCCCAATGCCGGCAATTGCCCGGTAATTACCCACTGACCATCTTTTAACTTCGCGTCCGCAATTGATAATTCACCGGTTTCAGCATTCAGCAATAATGGTTTACCGGCACACCCGGCAAACGCGGTAACTGTAACTTCTTCATACCCAACTTTGCGGTCGCGCGCCATAACTTCACCCATGATATTTTCATTCACCCCCGGGGTCAGGTCATGGCCGGTATTTACTACAAACAGGTACTGGGCTTCAACATCTTCACGCAGCATGTATAATACAGAATTTACAAGTTCGCCAGCATTTACGCTTACCCGGCGATATGCTTCTAATTCGCTGATTAATTCGGCACCATATACAGCTGTTTTCACACACTTACCGGCAAGTTGCTGTACTTCATCAGTGATAATCGCTTCTATCGCGGTTGCTGTATCACCGGCAAATATTATTTTTCCACCTGACTTTTTGAACTTTTTCAATAAATCAAAGGTGCTTTGACGCATGGTAACCATGGATGGCACTACTATAACTTTATAACTGGCTTTGCCAATTACCAGTACCGGACCATCATCTGTTTTCTTCACTTTTGCGTGGCGGGACATTATCTCTTCGTTACCGAAATCAAAATCAAGTTGACTGGAATACAGAGCATCTGTCAATTCAATGAACTCTTTATCTAACTTGCATTTGCCCGGGTCCTCATTCCAACCCATTTTCACCTTTGTCCACATGCTTTCTACCGGATGAACCACCAGGATATCGCGAACTTCCTCGCCACGTGTGGTGGCAGCACCAATACGGGCGAAATAATTCTCTACTTTTGCGTAATAACGACACCATGGTGACTGATATGATATCGATGCCGGGTAATCGCGTTTTGCTTCTGCTTTCATAGTGTAATAAGCAAGATGCTGACAACGCAAATTAATGCCTAACGCGGCCTGCCAGTCGCCCAAAGCTTTGTGTCCCATAAATGGGAAATCCCACCCGGTACAACCATATGTTTCTGTAAGGCGCCATTTAGCACCGAACTGGTGCGCGGCGGAAGAAACCTGCTTTGCTACGTTATAGATTCGCCAATGTTCGGTTAATAAATCCATCCCCGGTGCCTGCATAAATTCATAAAATCGCATCGCGTCGCCAACCACACGGGTTTGTGAGGAGAGGGTATCTTCTTCCAGCACATGACCGGTGAACTTCATATTATTTTTTTCTGCCCATTCAAAAATCTGTCTGGCAAACGCGTCAACAAACAGGAATGTCGCGCATTCGTAGAAATGATATCGTGCCTTTGAAATCGGCGCGTTATCAACATCATAATATAGTTCCATCAAAAGTGGCAACAAATCATAACCATATCGTTTTTTAAAGAATTTTGGCAATTTTGCTGTCCACGGCCGAATGGTGTCACTGGTATGTCCATAATTGGGTTCATCGGTGAATATGCCGGGAACTATGTTTCCAAGGAATTTCCCACACTTCTCGGTATATTTTTCATGAGTGACCTTAATAAACTTCTGAACTGCTTCGTGATTCATGGTATCAAGGTAAGTGCCATCATTGTACCAGGCATTTGTGCTGTTAATTTCAATAACAAACTTTACAATTGAGTATCCTGCCGGCAACTTAATTTGTGAATCTTTTGCAACTGACTTCACATCAAACGCGTTACAGCCATCAATACGGGCAGTAAATACTCCCAATACATCGCCATCCCAATTAAAATCAGCAGTATCATCATATTTATACATTACCAAATGTCGCATACGATATTTCGGGTTCTTTGTAACTATTCCGCCTGCCGCGCCACTGGGCCAACGATCTTCATCATACAACCACGCTTCCATATTCAGCTTTTTAGCTTCATCTATACATGCGGCAACACATTCAAACCATTCATCAGACAGGTAAGCGGTATCTAAACCTACCCGTGAATGCATGAAAAAGCCGCCTAAACCCATTTGATGCATCATGCGTATCTGACGACGCAATTCTGCTGGTTCTAACTTACCATTCCATGCCCAAAATGGTTTGCCGCGATATGCCGCACCAGGATTAGAAAACTCCTCTAAAAATGACAATGCCATTACAATTAACCCCCAGTTTTTATTATTTCATTATGCTATTTTACCATTAGTTAATGATTACCTGCACAGTTATTGAAATTAAAAGTGTAAAAAAGTAAAATTTAATTAATATTGGTAAACAAAATTATTATTGGTATAATGAAGGTAAAGGTAACACTATGAAATTTGGCATTATTTTTTATATTATTTTTTTATCATTGTTGTTGAATCTTTCATTTGCGTCAGATTGGCCGAGAGAAATGGGAACTGCCGGTACCGGTATAACCGATGAAAAGATTAGTGAATCCGCGGTAAAAAATAATACCGGACCAAAAGTTTTATGGCGTAAATCCGTCGGTATTGGATGCTCTACCCCTATTGTCGTTGCCGGCATGGTTTATGTTGTAGGCGGATTTGAAGCAGGTAAAGAACCTGTGGCAGAAAATACCCCTGATAAATTACCGCAAAACTGGGACAAAATTAATTATAAAGAGTTGGATATATATCTGACTTGTATAGATGCAAAGGATGGAAAGGTGCAATGGCAGTCTAAAGTTGTCACTAATGAAAAAATAAACCATCAGGCAGGGATATATTCGTCACCATTATATTTTAAAGGAAATATTTTTTTACGCACCACAAAAACTTTTGTAGCAGTTAATGAAAAAAACGGTGAAACTGTATGGAAAATTGATTTAGAAGAAAAATTCAAATTTCCATTACCTAATTCAGAAATTTTCAAAACAAAAGTAGGTGGAAGTGCATTTATGTGTGGTCGTGGTTCACCTATATCTTTTGAAGACAAAATCATCATTTCATATTTTGCAGGTAAAGAAGCAACATATGGTGGTGAAAACAGTTATGTACAAATACAGGCAGGATGCGCGGCAATAGAACCAGAAACCGGCAAAGTAATCTGGTCAAAAACGGTTTCCCCTTATACCCGTATATTCGACACGAAAAATAATACCAGCGAATCCGGATATCCTTCATGGGAGCCACCGCTATCTGCCGGTAAAATTGATGGAAAATCAACTGTAGTAATGAGCACCGGGCATGCTGTAATTGGATTAGATTCAACAGATGGCAAAACATTATGGACATTTAACCATGCTCAAGAATTAGATAGCATTAAGAAGTTTATAAATAATCAGGATGAGTCTGAAGCGAATCCATGGCCATGGTGGGTAGGTTATGGGTATGTGCCACCTCAGGTTTTGGTAAAAGATAATATTATTATTGACAGATTATTTTGCGGTCATGGCACTTTTGGCACCTTAACTTATGCCTTTGAGATAAAAGACGGTAAGTTTAATATTTTATGGCAAACAGATGATTTGGCAACACGAAATGCCAAATATGTGCTTTGCGATAATAAATTATATGGTATAGATTTGTATTCACATCTGCATACCGTTGATTTCGCAAATGGGAAAATTGCGGAATGGCCACGACCACCACGACCGGATGATGTAAAACAATTTCAATGCCGGGATATAACTACCGGGAAAATTTTATGGTCTTCTGACGAACTGTATCAGGGACAAAAAACAGCGTCAACAGATTTTAATTGTGAACAAAAAAACACAAAAGGTCATCTCGACCCATGCCCGGCACTCAATAACGAAACACGTCTTAAAATAGATGAAGGTGGATATTCATATCCGGGAGACCCGTCTTTTATTATCGCCGGTGATACTCTTGTATTCAAGGCAGCACGCCAAACAATGAATGGTTTATACTTTGCCAAAATCGCAGATGATGGACTCAAAAAAATTGGCGGAAAATCATTCTGGTTGGGTGAATATTACTGGGGTGAACCTGTAGTTGCTGATGGAAAATGTTTTTTGAAACTTGATAATGAACGGAATGATTTCAGTACAGGAACTTCCGGTAACCTGATTTGTTTTGATATACATTAACCGCGATTTATGACCATTAACCGAACAGATAATTTTATGTTATAGTCAATACGGCGACAAAGAGACCAATGTGATTTTCAAGAATACTCCTATTTTATATTTAGAAGCTATTACATATAACATGCAACTTGCTTTCGCACAAAATTTTGTTGATTATTTAATTACTGATGTTTATTCAGTATAATTAAACAGGACTTTCGCTTAAGGTCACTTCGACAGGCTCAGTGACCGGTCGCTGAGCCTGTCGAAGCGACCATTTTTAGCATATTTCTCTTTTACAGTGAAAGTCCTGTTAAAGATACTTCAACAAGTTCAATGGCCAGTAGACAAATTGTCAAAGAAAACTTTTAACATATATTTTACTTAAAAGCGCTAATCACATATTAATTTTCTGCATCACAGAGGTTTTGAAATTATTACCATAACTCATTCTTTATCAAGCGTCACCGCAAACCCGTTGAAACCGTATCGTTTTTTAAAATCTTTTATTGAATAATTTCGCCGACCTACTGCCGGGTCACCAATAACTAAATTGCCATTTCTGTTATCAAGCAAGACAATAAAATGTCCATAAATTTTGCTAATACGAACACCGAGTATAGCAGGAACGGAAACCTGTTGAATATCTCTTTCTATCTGTATGTTTACGCGCATACCATGGTTTCTCGCGTAACGAATTATATACCATATCTCTGTTCCACTGACAGCAGTGTAACAACCAATAGCCAACTGACGTTCTGTAACCGGTATTTTATAACCATTCATTACAGTCGCTAATGATGCCGGTCCACATGTGGAATGCGTTGTCTGCATGCAAACACCATTATCCCAATTATCCTGCATTACCGTACCCAAAATTTCAGGCGGCATTAGCCATGACTTTGCAAAGGGGATAAATATGAAAACTATACAGATAACCGGCCATTGCAGACGCAGATATTTATTCATCGGTTTACCGGCAAATACAAAACCGAAGAAAAGCCCCCACATTGCCGATAAAACTTCGATATAATCTATGCTGCGAAATTCGATATACCACAACGGTTCGCCCAAAATATGCGCGTAATACAAAATGAAAGATAAAGCCGGCAGGCATAAAACAAAAAACAACACACCCATCAACCATCTCTGAGTGTTTATAAACATGCGTTTTGACAACCGAAGACCTGCATAATACAGCAAAAAACCGATTATTATTGCCGGTATTAGGTTATAATTTGGACACATTCTGGTTACTCCTTACTCGAATTCGCGACAACTCGCTATTTATACTTAAGGTCACTTCGACAGGCTCAGTGACCGTGATCTCTACCAGTCGCTGATCTTGTCAAAGTGACCACGTCTAAAAACTGAAAACTTGGCCAATTTATTTGGATTAGGTTATAACAATTCATGCAATTGTGCGATATTTTCGATATCACTGTTGGGTGGTATTTTTATACCATATGGTATTTTTATACGTGGATGAATGCTAATGTGGTCACGCAGATGCACACCGGCACGTACGACAACTTCATCACCAAGGGCTACAACACCACTTATTCTTACCGGTCTTTCCAATGTTGATTCAACTTCTACCATCCAACCCAACAACGCGTCTTCTATTACCGCACCTGCTCTTATCTGACTGCCGGCACCAATGGTAGCACGACGAATAGTGACATGTTCGAATATTTCAACATCATCATCAATATTGCATTCGCTTAATATTGCTCCGGGATATATACGCACATATTTGCCGATTCTAACCGGTGCTTTGATAGTAACTACCCCACGTTCTATCTTCTCAGCCAATGTCATTCTGCTTATTGGATCTGTCAGATTCATTGTTATCGGATCAATCAACAATCCTTTGCATTCTTCATATTCGTTATTCAAGCAAGGATTTACCGAATAAAATCTGCCGTGTAGAACATCTAACATCGTCTCAAGATAACTGGGTATATTGCCCAAATCGCCCATTCGGCTTATGGCAAAAGTATCAACATGGTAACCTTTGGCTACTAACCATGGCAATAAATCACCACCAATATCAAATTGTTTCTTACGTTTTTCCGCTATTTCAACATGGTTTATCAATTCGCGCAGAACTTTGCCATTAAATATATAAAATCCGGCATTTGTTGGTAATTTTTTATCAATGGTTAAACCATAAACCCGATGAATCTCATGCAAAGAAGGTTTTTCAATAAATCCTGTTACTTTTCCAAAATCATCAACCGTCATCATCCCATATCTGCCGGCTATCTCTTCCGGAGAAAAAAGCGCGGCGGCGATGGTAGCAACCGCACCGGTTTTCGCGTGATGTTCCAACATTCCATCCAAATCAATATCAAAAATAGTATCAGTAGCAAAAACAACAACAGTATTATCAATGTCAAAAAAATTAAGATTACTTAATAAAGCGTCACCACTGCCGGTGTTGGCAGAGTCTAATGATACAGGCGAATATTTAATGCTTACACCACTTGATTCCCCATATCCAACAATTGTTTTTATCTGGTATCTGTTCTCTTTTCCTTTTGTAACCATTATATATTCGGTTAAACCCTGACTTTTAAGCAAATCAATAATCCAATCCATTAATCTGCGACCAAGCAATGTTATTGCCGCTTTTGACCGCAAATATCCGGGGGCTTTTAAAGTCAGGGGGCGGATTCGTATGCCACTGCCTGCCGCCAAACCAATGCCAATAATTGATGACATAATATATATCTTTTCCTTTTACCTGATTTTTATATTTATATATGACTTTCGCTTAAGGTTACTTCGGCAGGCTCAGTGACCGGTCGCTGAGCCTGTCGAAGCGACCATTTTTAAGCAGATTTCTCTTGTAAAGCGAAAGTCTTGTTACCTCTATTCGTTAAAATTCCATTTTTCATCTTCCAGCAGCTTTTGATCTACTGTAACACAATTTCTGCCGGCTGATTTTGAAGAATATAATGCCCCATCTGCTCTTTCCATCAAAGTATGTGCAGATAAAACCGGTGATTTCAACATACTGATGCCGATGCTGACAGTCAACTTTATATTTGATCCATCAGAAGCAACAAAATCGGTAGCTTCAATACTGTTTCGAATTCTTTCTGCTACTGCGGCAGCAATTTGTGTCGGAGCATTAGGCGTAATCAAGGCAAATTCTTCTCCACCTATTCGGCATAACAAATCTGTTGTTCTGATTTGTTCCCTGGCGCGACCTGCAAATTGAGCTAATACATCATCCCCGGCAGAATGGCCGTATTTATCGTTAATCGCTTTGAAATGATCAAGGTCTATAATAGCAAGACATAAAGGAGAACCACTAACCAATGCCTGATCAACTTCCATCTCTAAACGCAAATTAAACATTCTGCGATTACCGAGTTTCGTTAACTCATCAGAAAATGACTGTTCTTTTGCCTGTTCAAATAGCATGGCGTTTTCCAGTGCCACTGTCAGTGCGTCACCCACCGATACCATTAATTGCTGATCATTTTCACTGTAATTCTTATGGTGCCTGCCTATCAGCATTATAGTGCCTACACGTGATGATGAACGCAGGGGGACTGCGAGTAAACTTGTAATAGTATCTGGTATTGTCGCGGGAAACTTCTCGGTATTCCCTTGTACACGTGTTAACATTACTACTTCACCATTTGACACAATCTCTTTGAACAAACCCTCTTTTGCGCTTAATTTAACAGGAATGCGTTGTTCCTGTTCCGGCAAAGATGGACGTGCAGAAATAAGCAGGAAATTTTCACCATCATCAGTAATTTCAAACAATTGAATTACATCCGGACGCATTAGATTGCTGATATGTGCCAATACGGTAGCTTTCACCTGACTGGAATTAAAAAGCCGGTTAATAGATGAGTTTAAAATATGTAATAAGCTTAACTGTTCATTTGTTTGCTCTAATTTTCGGAATGTTGACCCCTGAATACCGACTAATATACCCAGTAAAAAATAACAGACAGACAAAAATAACCAGATAATTGGATCTACCGGATGTTTAACAAGTGGCATAATATACATGAACTTATATGGTTCAATCAGAATTATGCCAAATATACCCAATAAACCGCCATATAACGGACCTTGTAGCCAGGCGATTATAATTATCACTAACGCGGTTAGTAATGAAACCAGTAAGCTATATTCTTCAGGTTGTACTGTAATTATCCCAGCCAATACAACTGCAATTGTAAATGCGGCTAAAGATAATGAAATCCTATGCTGTGATGTTAAAATCATAATAGAATTATACACACAATGACAAAAAATTAAAACATTACTTCTGACAAATACAGAAAAAAATATAGTTTTATTACAATTTCACCTTAATTTACACCCCAAAATTATAACTTTCAGTATAAAAAAGCAGGTAAAACAGTTTTTTTGTCATATTTAATATATCTATGCCACGTTTTTATTTATTATTTCTTACCTTTATCCAAATTATCATATTTGCTGGTCCTGTTACGCAGGAGATTACCAGTCGTATGCCAATACCGTCTTTTGGGAAATCCACTTTTCCGGATTCATCCTTATTAAACAGATCATCATTACTTGAAGCACCGGCAGGCAAACATGGTTTTGTTACTACACGTGGCGGACATTTTGTATTTTCTGATGGACGCAGAATACGTTTTTTTGGCGTTAATCTGGCAAAAGAAAGTGTATTCATAGAGAAAGACCAAATTGTAAAAATAGCTAATTTATTCGCGCGTACCGGCATAAATCTCGTACGCATTCACCATATTGATGACACTACCGGCATTTTGTCAACAGATGGTGCGGCACAATTAAATACTGAAAGAATTGACCTGATTGATTATTGGATAGCTACATTAAAAGCAAGGGGAATTTACGTCTGTCTGGATTTAAACGACTACCGCACTTTTCGCACTGCAGAAGGGGCAATTAATGGTGAGGATTTAGGAAGAGGCGCAAAACCATATGCCGTTTTTGATAACACATTAATTACTTTACAACAACAATACGCGCGCACATTTCTGGTGGACCACCGAAACCCATACACAGATTTGTCATATGCGGATGACCCCGCAGTCGCTTTGTTGGAAATATACGATGAAAACGGCTTATTTATCCGTCGTAATGATATACCGAACTTGAAAGAACCATATGCTGCCACACTGAAAACATTATGGAATAACTGGCTTAAAGAGAAGTATAGCACAGATATCATGTTGCAATCACGATGGGTTGATAAAAATGGTACATCAGCACTGCTACCGGAGGAATCATTAGCAATGATGAATATCGCGTTGCCAAAGATGGACATCAATACATCAATAACCCCATTACAAAATCCGCTTTTAATGCCGGTAAGACAAAGCGATGGTGTAATGTTTTTATCATATATTCAACAGCAATATTTCTCTTCTATGGAAAGCGCGTTAAGGTTAATGGGAATAAAAATACCAATTACCGCCGTCGGTGCCCAGGATATAATGCCGGATATAAACACTACCGCAAAATGTCTTGATTATATCGGCATTAATTATTACTGGGATCATCCGGGTTGGGACCCTGGTAAAGATTGGGTAATGCCCGGATATATATCATTATCTAACCCGTTAACCACATCACCACAATATTCATTCCCTGCTGTTATCAGCGAAGCACGCGTAAATGGCAAACCATTAGTTGTACGGGAATGGGGATATTGTTACCCTAACCCATACCGCGGTACCGGTATGATAGAAGCGGCTACTTACGGCGCATTTCTGGATATTGACGCACTCATTCTATTTACATTTGGCGCGCGAGAAGAAATGAAGTCAATAACATTCTTTGACATTCATAATGACCCGCTAAGATGGGGACAAACAGGCACCGCGGCGCGTATTTTCTTGTCAAATGAAATAAATACTGCAAAAAACAGCATCGGCATCGGTTTTTCTGATGTTGATTTAAATACCTGGTATTCTTATGATACACAGTTATATCAACTATCATTTTTCACCAGGGTAGAGAACTATTTTTGGCCTGATGCCCCCCACCCCTATGACTTGTTAATTACGTCCGGTCGTTCTGCCGGTACTCAATGGAACTCTAACCGACTATTATTGATGTCAAATAACAACCATACCGACCTAACTTTTCAAAACACCGCAGTTGGCGCGGACTCGCTTAACGGATATAACTTTGTATCCGGCAGAAGTGGCCAGTTAGGATTTGTTTTTAATGGTATCGGTGCTGATGCCGGGGTCACCCGTTCTTATCAGGCCTGGCCGGCATTTTCTACCGCTGATTTGTTAAATAAATCAGTTTCTCCTATTGGCATAAACGGTGGTAACGCTTTGGGATTTATAGATAACACACGACAAAATGCTGGTTTCCGCACCCTGCGTGAAGACCTTGCCATGAAAATCGCTCTGGATTTATTGAATAAATGGAATTATTCACCCATTAGCCATAAAAATGTTGATAGTGGTATCTATAAAAGTGATACAGAAGAAATAATTCGTGATACAAAGAAAGGCAGATTATTTGTAGATAACCCATATATACAGATAATTACCGGACAAATAGCGGAAACAACACTCCGCACCGCAAATGTAATGTTGGAAACAGATACCCCTATTGGTACATTGTCTGTGGAATCATTGGATAAAGAAAAAATAGCTAACAGTAAATCACTGCGTATTGCTATGACAACCCGCGCGATAAATACCGGGGTATCTGTAACAAAAATGACCGGGAAAAGCAGAGCATTCCGTTTAAATGCTTTTGGCACATCACCTATCATAACAGATGGAACCACCGGAACCACAAAGATAGCAATCGCCGGAAAACAGATTATAGATATTGCAATAAAAAACGGCACATGGGAATATATCTGCGAACCTGATACATCATTATTAACTATTGATACACCGAATATCACCGTGACATTACCACGTATTCCACGGGTTATACGTTTCCATTTCCCCACCGGCAATACTGACATATCCCCGGTATCACCGGTATTTATAACCCCTAATGGCGCTTCACTGATAGAAATAGGCTGGTAACCATTATTTAACACGTCGTACTGTATATTCCCGCAGATAACTTTCTTTGCATGTATGTTGCGCAATACGGTTAAATGTGGAACTCATATCAATTACCTGGTTACCACCAATATAAATCATCACATGCCCTTCATATTTTCTTGTGGATATTTTATCTACTCTGACTAACAAATCACCCGGCAATTTTTCGTCAAATGTTTTAGTGACAAACAATGAACTGGTCATCATAAATTTAGTATTGCCAAGACCATTCATACCCAATGCTTCGCGTAATACACTTCGTACAAATCCAGAACAATCCAGGAATCCTTCAAATTCCCGTCCACCCATTTTATACCTTAATGCATTCTTTCTTTCCAACTGCTCTTTAGCTACCCGCACTATCGCTTCCTGTCTTATTTTCTCTGGCATACTTGACCATTTATTTTCTGGTAATTTCGGTGGAAGTGGTAATATTGTACTATCATTATCAATTGGATGTGTCACAAAAGAATCTTTTGTCGGGTTCTTTGGTTCATCACCTGCCGGCAATAACTTTGCAACTTTCATATAATCGTAACGTTCAGCATATTGTCGGGGAATATATCCTTTTTTGTCTTTTATTAAAGGATCCGCTTTGGCTTTCAGTAATTCTTCTACCTGCTTATATAATCCGGCGGCAGCAGCAATATGTAATGCTGTATAACCATTCAGGCTTTGCAGATTAGGGTCAGCTTTTTGTTGCAGTAAATATGCAGTGACTGAAGGCATATTCACCCTTAATGACCATAAAAGCGGTGACGCCTGATAAACCGGATCAACAACAGATATCAACTTAGGATCTGTCTGAAGCATCTGTCGTATTCGTGGCATGTCACCATAACTGCAGGCAATAAAGAAATCCTTCCCGTATTGTAAAGGTAAGGGGAAACGCCGTGATACTATGCGAACACCTTCACGATTATTGATTTTAGGTGTTAAAAAAGCATTTACCCAGTCAACATCATTTGCCAGTGAATTATTATCCGCGTTAACAGCTCGAAGTTCAAGAATATTGATATCAGAAATATCTAAATCAATACTTACACTTTTACCGGTTTTAATTGCAGAACTTTTCCATAATTGCCGACCATTACCGATAACAGTAACTATAGTCCCATCGTCATTGGTTATACACACATCATCAACACCAACTATCGCATTAAATTTTGACATATTGGAATCAGTTTCGATGATAATTTGGCTTGTGGTAGATGTACCAATGCCACGGGAATACGAATGACCACCCAGACTAAAGCGTGAACCATTAACGCTACGATTAATTTTCGGGGTATTGCCACTGGTTACAAAACGAGTATCCAGACTATCCAACCATATGCGCCTGGCCTGTGAGGTGTATCGAATAGTTTGCGATGGTGTTTTTCCACCCAGCATGGTAAATATTGCGTCATAATGGAACATGCTGGCGTAATCTGCTGCCGTTAGCCCGGATTCATCACAGATATCTTTTTTTGCACCATTTTTTAAAAGATATGCTACAATTTCTTTATTACCGCGACCTGCCGCATAATGCAATGGTGTCTGATTACGATTATTGGTGACATTAACATCCGCGCCTTTATATATCAGGAACTTTGTTAAAACTGTATTTCCATAATTAACCGCATAATGTAAAGGCGTATTTCCTAACTCTTCATCACGTTGTTTCAATGCCTCATTGTCACCGGCAAGCAGAATTATTAATCCTTTTTCATCGTTAAACTGAATCAATTTAAAAACGGTATCATCATATTTCAAATCATCATCACCAACTATTTCTTCCGCGGATACTAACATCGTCAGTATAACCAAACAAAAAATTACTAACGACCGTAATTTCAACATACTAAACTCCCACCAAACAAACAAAATTATCAATTTATATAGAGAAACAGGACTTTCGCTTCAGGTCACTTCGATTTTTTAATGTTTTAAAAGTTTTGAATATAATTTCATCATAATAACAAAAATCCCTTCATATAATAACTTATGAAGGGATTTAATGTTTTTCGGCATATTCTGGTCACTACAATTTATTACCTCACAAAATTAAATTGAATAGGTTTTCAGTTTTATTTAATTGTAATTAATGCCTTGGAAAGGCATTTTAATGAGTAACCCCAGGCGTCAGCCTGGG
>CAZNLA010000092.1:0-13933 GCA_964573385.1 uncultured bacterium | reverse complement strand
TTCGACAGGCTCAGTGACCGGTCGCTGAGCCTGTCGAAGCGACCATTTTTAAACAAATTTCTCTTTGAAAGCGAAATTCCTGTTATAAAATATCGCGAAAACACAAAGGTTTCTTTTTTCAGTATTTACCCGGTTTTGCAATTACTCGCATGAACTATAAATTTACTCAGCAATTAAATCCATAGTTGTTTCCGTGTTGTCATCAATTACCACGGCAGTCCACTTGCCAACGGGAAGGTTTATGCCAGTATACATTATGTTAAACGCACTCATTATTCGCCATACAGGTTTAATCCGGAATGCCACATCTTTCCATGGACCGTTGCCCTGCAGTAATACCGACTGTGGATATTTATTCTGCTTATCCAATGGCAACGAAATAGTAATTCCGGTGTTTAATGGTGTTCCCGCGTTAAATTTTCCGGTATCAGGTTGGTAATTCACCGGGTAAACAAAACAGTTGCTGGTTGATAAGTCATATGCTAACAGTGTACCGGTGCCACCTTTGCCAAAACATGGTACAAACCTGCTAAGGGTTGGCAACATCTCCGCCTTGTCCTGGCCATCCGGCAACCATGCCGCCATCACTTTGTCTGATTTTGCCGGCACTTCCGCGGTTATTTCATTCGCCTTTAATACTTCAGTTATCTCACCGGCGGTATCCGGTATTTTTACCATCCATCCAATTTTTTTAGCCCAAAAATCCCACCATTCCCGGGTGGGCAGAATAATATAATGCCCCGGTAACAGGTTACTAAGGGTTATATTGCCTTTATCGTCTGTTGTTGATTTTGCGATAAACCCAAAAGCGTTAATATCCACGGTTGAGTCATAGCGCATATAACAATAGGTAACAGGTGTTGATACCATCGGGTTATTTTTACTATCTGTCAGTAATGCTTTATATGTTATTCCGGTGGGTTTGCACGCGGGTACCTTTATAATATCTGTAGTTGCTTTATCTACCGGTATATCTGCGGTTATACCGCAATTTGGCAGCATAAAGCGTATGGTTTTGGTGGTGTCCGGTATCATTAATGAAGATCTGTTGGCATCATCACGGGTATAGAAAATTGTCTTATTGGGGTTATTATCCAGCACTGCCAATATGCCACGTGGTGCCGCAGTATTTGTTTCAGAGAAATTTAAATTTAATGTACGCATTTTTACCGGCGCGTTTTCCTTAATATTTACTTCCAGTTTATCATCTTTTGCGTTGTTTACATTAAAAATCGCGAATTGGTTGTTTGATAAATTAATAACATAACTGGTTTGCCACAGGTTGTATTTGTCAGTCGCGGAATATTTCTGCACAAAATCCTCGGTATTACCAATAATTCCGGCAGATAAGTTATTGCTGGTTGAATATATATTTTGCGCGCTAAATGGTGACATTATCTTAATATCATCAGTATTGCCGGGGCCAGTTATTGTTAACCCGACACTCCGTAATTTTAATTCTTTTAAATTACCATTGCCATATTCCGGTCTCCACATCAGCATGATATTTGAGCTTTTCTGCATCCAGCAACCTAAAATATTTTTGCTGTCGCCATAAACTGCAACTTCATTTTTATTTGCTGTCACCGTTAATGTTGTTATATCATTTGCGTTTTTCTTAAAGATACAATTAATTGTTGACCCACCCGGCGCTTTGAATAGCATATCTTTCATTTTTACTTTCAATTTTTCTTTTATCGGCAATGTAATAATTGCGCCAATGTTATCTAGATCGGCGGAAATCTGATATTTTCCCGGTATGGGAGAAGTTATTTTTATCTTATCATCCGCATTGGTAACCTGTATTAATTTACCATTTGTCATAAGTTGGTTTATTAATGGGTCTAACGATGTAATTGTAACACGTGATACATTTACCGGGTTATTATCTTTATTCACCATCTCTATATAACCATCACCATTATTTACCAATGGTAAGTTCAGTTTTAAGTTACTGCCGAACTGTTTATCAGTCATGTCCTGATACGGCAGATATAACGAATATGCCGCAACCCGTGGGGTAGCCTCATTGGTGACAGCATAAAATGTTATCGGTATGCCATAATTTGTTGATATTTGTAGTGGTGTGGTTGCGGATGTCAACAGATAATTTAATTTTGTCCCGGTTTTATATTCAAAACCATTAAACCACACCAGTCGTGTACCTGCCGGAAGGTTGGGAGTCGACAGATTTACATAACCTTCCGCGCGTGGTGGCAATAACAACGCGGTGGGGGTATCAGTATTAAATGTTTGTGCTGCTATACCATCACCCCACTGTATAATACGTCCACCGGGTATATTTGACCATTTAATAATGCCATTTTCGTCACTTTTTGCAGTTGTCACCTGTACCGTGCCGTCAATTATATAACTGGCATTTATGGTTGTATTTGCTTTTGGTTTTCCATCTACACCAATTAGTTTTTGTTCAATTTTATTACTGGAAAATTGGTACTTTGCAATTGACGCTTTGCCGTCGAAATCCACCACAAGGCGGGTTAAAGGGCCAACTTTGCCATTGTATCTTAATTGCAAATCAAAGGATACTCCCGGCATTAAACCAGGTATTACACAACTGCCATTTTTAACGGGTAAATCTTTCAAATCTTTGTTTTGTCCACTGCGTCTGCCAGAAAATGTGCCGGCGGTGGTAATATTCATCCAGTCATCCATATACCAGTTTGCCGGCATAACGGTGGCAATAGTTCCGGATACAGGTTTGTCATCCGGTAAAACTTTTCCATTGTCATCCAATAAATTTAATGAAATATCAGCAGGTTGTGGAAAATCCATTGTCAATTGGCGTGTCTTTTCGATTTTATCAAATTTGTATAAACGATGAAAAACGTTGGGAAAATATTTGTTATCGGCCTTGCCACCCCACATAACAATGGCAATGGCACTGGCGTTAGTCTCGTTATACCAGTATTTCCCTTTGCCCATATCAACCGGGTTCACCCTCTTCTCAACACCATCCACCATCGCCCTGCAATCCGGATACATTTGCGCGTTATCCGGGAAATTATTAATGGTCATAACTATCCCCGGACGAAGATATTTAAATGTGGCTTCGGTAATCTTTTCGTCAACCAGTTTCACTGTCTGCGCCGTTTCGCCAATGGTTACGGTAACATCACCAACGGGAAAAACGGAAACAAATACCCCACTTGCGTCGGTAGTAGGGGTTAATGTCTGCCCGCCACCGGTAATTGTAACCTGTACCGAAGAAACCGGTAAACCTTTTTCGTCAACAACAGTGCCATGCAAAAAAGAATATACAACATCCTGAGCAAATACTGGCGATACCAATATCAATAAAACGATAAATAGATAACTTTTAAACATCAATCAACCTTTTGATAATTTTTTACGAAGAAATTAGACACATTATATACGCAAGAGTAGCGAAAAATATGCAAAACTTGAAAATTGAAATATGATGTTGGCAATTATCTGTATATTTATGAATTAAAAAGTCAGCTGCAGCGCATCGATATATTAATAGCGGGTGAGATATTGTTTGTTCGACACTCTGACGGGTTTGGTTCTCTTGGTATGGATTTCTATAGGCGTGAAACTAACGGAGTCAAGCTAATTTAAATCTATAAATGTGTATAAGGATGAAGGCGAAAACTTGGGGAAGTATAGGTCACAGTATTCTACATATCTGATTCCGATTGTTTATTTATGTTCATTATTATGAATTAATAATCAAGTCTGTACAAAAAAAGTAAGTATTTCTATAAAGGTCATTTTATTTCTACTCGAAATAGAATCGACTTCAACCGATTTCAATATATATTAGCCACGGAGTGGCGACATAATGAGTAACCCCAGGCGTCAGCCTGGGGAAGTAACGGCTATTAACATGAGCCTTGTAAAGGCGACTTCATGTAAGCACCTCTACGAGGCGCAGTCAATGTTATATTATAATTTAAAACTTAAAACTTGCCCATTAATTTGGACTGGAGAATAAGTGTTAGTCAGTTAGCCATTAGGTCAATACCATTAAATCAGGATTAAATTAATGATTTAATGGTATTCAAGTATCAAAAACCTATTGACAATTCCATGTGTGTGCAGTATAATATTCGTTAACCGGTATACCAATCATTAACCGTTTCCAAAGATTCTAAAGGAGAGATTTATGTCAACAAAAAGCACACAACGGGGGTTCACCCTCATTGAATTGTTGGTCGTAATTGCCATTATTGCAATTTTGGCCGCAATTCTGTTCCCTGTCTTTGCACGTGCTCGTGAAAAAGCACGACAAACGACTTGTACCAGTAATCAGCGTCAATTAGCAGCATCTATGCAAATGTATGCTCAGGACCATGAAGAAGTAATGCCGCCAGTTGCCAGTGTCTGGTCAGACATTAAGGTTGATCCCGGTGTATTAACCTGTCCTACTAACGGTAAAACCCCTCCCAACAGTTATGTTTACAGCAATATGGTTGCTTCCACAGCAGTGGGTAAGGTTTCTGACCCTTCTAACGAACTGGTAACTTTGGACGGTGCGACGCAAACAACCGGGACCGGACTTTACCCAAACGTTGCTTATTTGCACAGCGATTTGCAGTACAGACATTCCGGTCAAATAGTTTCCTCTTTTCTTGATGGCCATGTCGGCACAAGTAAAGACCTTTCATCATTATGGTTAAAAATTGTCGGTGAATATACCGGTGCCGGGACAATTTCTGTTGATTCCACCAAACCAGCAGATGATGAAGCAGGAAAACCATCAGCAACTATGCCATCCGGTGCTGGTTCAAGCTTAGCATACCCTCAGGTTGGTAGTCATGGTTACAAACTTTTCAATTTAACACAACCATATACATCACCAGCTACCTTTGTTAATTTCACTGTGGTAAAAGCACCATTTTCAACTGGTGGTACAACATTAGCAACAAACATAGGTACACCTTCTGCAATCTTTAACCAGACACCAGCCGGCGCACCTGCTAATTCCGAACTTTGTGGATGCATGTCCCCGGCTATAAATATGAAATATAATGGCGTTTTAAATGCTGGTGGTTATGGCAGTGTAGGCATGTCTGCAGGCAATTCAGTTACCTGGCAGGTGAAAGTTCCTGCTACCGATTTTTCCAGACATATCCTTACCTTTAACTATGTCCGACAATGCGGCGGCGCAACCAATCATTTATACACTATCTCTGTAAAATCTAATACCGGTGCTGCCAAAGAAAATGAAATAGTTATTTGGCCTAACGGCGGTAAAGATTTAAAGATTTGGCAGGTACAATTCATTGGAAACGTTGATTTAACTTATACCGCTAAAACTAATGCTGGTCACCCAAACTGCGTTCAGGGACCGGGAGCATTTTTCCTCGACTAATTTAATCATCTAATGGTATGGTTTTACGAAAGAAAATATATTAGACTTGTCCGGAGATTTATAAATTAGATGTTTCCGGGCAAGTCTGTTATAGTAACCTGAATAAAGTAGATAATTGACATTCTTTTATCTCCTGGTAGCAAAATATTTGCCGATTTCTTTAAACAAAGTTTCAGATATTTATATTTGATGAGTGATTTTATATGAATGATATAATGAAATGCGCAATCCGCGAGTTGGCACGTCGGCGTACCCGTACCTATGCCAGCATTATTGGCTACATGTTGGCTGTCGCTTCTATGGTAGTATTGGTGTCGGTATTATTCTTCTCCCGCGATACAACCGGGCAGGTATTATCTACAACTGGTACTCATTTCATTGCTTTTAACCCTTTATCCAAATGTAATAAAAATCAGAAAGGTCATTGTTTTGAGAATTTAAAAGATTCTCAACGCGAAGGTTTCGTGGCTAACGGTGTTAAAACGAAAATGCTCAGCCGAATGTGGGTAGCAGATGTAAAAAAGCTACCGGCAGTAAAAGACGCGTCAGCATTTTTATTATTCAAGTTTCAGGACCCGCGTGATGGACACCAATTTACGGTAGGCGGTTTTGAACCACAAAGCAAAGCAGTAACAACCACATGTTGTGCAGAAAGTGATATAGTTGAAGGACGTTTTCTGAACCCGGATGATAACAACATGGTAATGCTGGAACAGGCATACGCGCTGAATAAAGATTTGCATGCTGGTGGCAAAATAAATATTGCCGGTGTGGTATATCCAATTGTAGGTGTTGTTAATCCTGGCATTCGTCCGGCAAAAGCAGACGTCTATATGCATTTTAAAGAGGCGGAATCTCTTATTAGCCGACGAACTATTTTACCGTTGAATAACGAAATGAATGTCGTGCTGGTAGAGGTAAAAAGTTCGAAATTACAAAAAGATGCGATGGCACAGGTAAAAAGTGTAATACCAGACTTGGTGGTATCAAGTTATGCCTGCTGGAAACCGGCGGCGACAGTAATGGGGATGAATGAACATTCAGTCTGGTTGCTGGCAATATTGCTATGTATTGCAACCATTGCCTTTGCCCTGCGGTCACAATGGGCATCTGTTATTGAACGACGACGTGAAATAGGCATTATGAAAGCAATAGGTTGGACAAATCGTGTTGTTGTTGAGCAGATACTGACAGAATCTATGCTGCAGGCGTTAATAGGCGGAGTTGCCGGATGTATTATTGCGTTATTAATATTGTTGTTGATTCCGGTACAGGCAATGTTAGGAGCTACAGAACCAATGATAGTTACATTATCACCGTTGGTATTTGCCCTTGGTTTGGCACTAGCCTTAACAGGTGGCGTGATTGCCGGCATTTTACCGGCACAATACGCAGCAAAGCAATCACCCGCGGATGCATTGCGTCAGTTATAAAGGATTACAGATGAGTGAAGAAATATTAAAAAAAGAAGAAACTGCCCGGCAGATGACAATATTAAATTGCAACAATGTAACAAAAAGTTATGCCAGTCGTAAAGGACAGGAAATACCAATATTACGGGATATTAATCTGACTGTAACTGCAGGTGAAATATTAATTATTACCGGCAGAAGTGGATGTGGCAAATCAACCTTATTATCTCTGCTTGCTGGTTTAGACAGACCGACATCCGGTGTCATTAACTTTGATGGTGAAGAATTACAAACTTTAAATAATGAAAAGTTGGCTGATCTACGACGGAATAAAATTGGAATAATTTTTCAGAATTTCAATTTACTGCCTTCATGGACAGCATTTGAAAATATCGAAGCAGCATTATTGCATACCGATATGTTGTCGGCAGAACGTGTGGAAAAGGTTACATCATTATTAGACCAGCTTGGCTTAACCGCTCAAAGCGAAAATTTGCCGGCAGAAATGAGCATGGGGCAACAACAACGTGTGGCTATCGCGCGAACCCTTGTGCATACACCCACATTAATTCTTGCTGATGAACCCACCGGCGATGTTGACCCAGAAACCGCACAGGAAATAATTAACCTGTTATTGCTGCCAGTTCGGCAACATGGCGCGACCCTTATTATTACCACACACGGAAATTTTCCATTGGATATAGCAGATAGGGTAGTAGTATTATCTGATGGAATAATTAAAGATAATAACGAAAATAACTGAAGGAAAAATCTATGAAAACTTTTAAATTGATCATCATTTACAGTTTAATATTGTCGCTTATATTAGTCGGTTGTGGCAAAAAAAATACCATTGCCCCAAAATCTACCTTTGTTGATAAACCTACATCAAAGGTTGGCTTTGGTACAATCTCCGGTATTTGTTCTGTATGTAAAACAAAATCTAATTACATGCTTGCTGTTAAATGTGGTGATTATAACGCAACTGTATGCAGTCCTGCCTGTGGCAGCAGGTTCCGTGCCTACCCGACCTATTATGGCGATCATTATACCATAACAAAATCATTACCTGCACCCCTTGCTAAAGGAATGGGATCAATAAAAGGGACATGTTCAGTATGTGGTAAAAATGCCAACGATTTGATGGCTATTAAAGTTGATACCTTTAACGGAACAATATGCAGTCCGGATTGTGGTGGCAAATTCCGCGCTAATCCGACACAATATGGCAAAAAATAGCTGCGCTTTACATAAATTTCGCTTAAGATCACTTCGACAGGTGCAATACCCGGTTGCTTAGTCTGCGAAATGATCATTTTTTAAGCAAATTTAGTTGCAGATGAGAATATAATGTCACAAGTAGATGATTCAATCAGATATCAAAGATAACTGATTGAATCATCTATTCGTTTAATAACCTGCCACTACACATATAAAAAAAATATCTCTGAAAACCTATTTTAGATGTAACTAATTGTATAATATCTGTTCTAAATTGGTATTAAATCAATAATTAGCGGAAAAATAGCAGATAATGACGAAAAACGTAAAATATTACTTGCAATTATCTGCTGATAATGATTAAATATTTTATCAATCTATAATGTGGAGAAATGTATGTTTAAACGTCCGATTCCTTTAATTGTTTTAGTTTTGACATTGTTAACAACAGTTGTCAGCAGTATCGCGGAATATGTCTGGTTTGAAGCTGAGACCGCTGCGAATATGAATGTTACGCCAAATGTGTCAGGTTGGGGTAATTCACAATTCATGTCAGGTGACAAATGGATGCAGATTCAATTTGACGCTGATAAAGTTGATGCTGCCGCACCTGCGGATGGTGTATTACTAAAATATAATTTTGCCGTAAAAAACGATGGCACTTACGAAATATGGAATCGGGTAGGTTATGAATATGTTCGACCTAATTTTTATTGTCGTGTTGATGATGGTGAATGGGTAAAACAGTCGTCAGAAAGTTTAACAATAGACTTAATGAGTATTAGCGAATGGTGCGAGATTGCATGGTTGAAAATGACCACCAAACAACTAACCGCTGGAAACCATACTCTGGAAATAAAAATTGAAAAAGAGAAAGATGAAAAGGGCAAAACCAAACGTATTTTATACTCTTCAGATGTTTTGTGCATATCCAGTGAACCATTTTACCCTAATTCTAAATATAAACCGGACGAAAATTATCGCACCCCACAGGATGAAGAAGCAAGTAAAAATATCTTTAATTTACCAAAAGCCGTTAATGCTGTTGACCGATTGTCTATAAATTTGAATGGTCAATGGGAAGTGTGCCGACACGATGAATATATGCCCGCTGATGTTGCTACCCCGATAAAAGAACTTCCGGAAAAACAATATTGGACAGCCATTGCGGTACCGGGTGACAAAAACGTTCAACGTTTGGATTTAAGGTATGCGCACCGATTATGGTATAGAACCCGTATAAATGTTCCGGCAGAATCATCAGGACGTTCATATTTCCTGACCTTCCCACAGAACAATTTGAATACAACAGTATATGTCAATGGTTTATTGTGTGGATTTAATAAAAATTGTTTTGCCAGTTTCACCATAGATGTGTCAAAGGCTATCAAACCGGGTGTTAATGAAGTTTGGGTTGGTATACGTGATGTTTGGTACGGTAATGCCAGCAACCCCAATAACCCGATGGTTTTAAGAAAAACCTTTAATTATCCGTATAGTTGGTCAAACCGTGGATTCTTAAACCTTGCTTACCCGGTATGGAATCATTTCCAATCTGGAATCCTGGTTACTCCTACATTTACCGCCGCAGGAAATCCTGCCTATGTCAGCGATGTATTTGCGAAACCATCTGTATCCAAAAAGTTGATGGAAGCAGAAGTTACAGTAAATAACACAACAGCAAAAGATGTCTCCGGTGAATTGCAATGGTCTGCAATAGACCAGAAAACCGGTAAATTGGAAAAGACATTTGCTGTTCAGCCTTTTACAGTGGTTGCTAACACTGAGAAAGTTCTAAAAATATCAGACGCGTGGGCAAACCCGAATCTGTGGTGGCCAGACGCGCCGAATATGTATTGGTTGCGCACTTCTTTAGTAGTAAACGGCAAGACAGTCGACATCGCAAACACTTCGTTCGGTTTCCGCGAATGGACCAGCGAAGGTATTGATTTTAAACTCAACGGAATCACCTGGCACGGATGGGCAGATTGTCATACCGCCAACAATGCGGACCAATGGCTGACTAATTACAGAAAGAGCAACCAGACTGTTATGCGTTTCTGGGGTACCAGTTGGCAGGGAATGGATTCTGAAAAAGCTCTGGATTTCTTTGATAAAAATGGCGTTGTTTGTCGTCGTACCGGTATATTAGATGGCGAAACAATTGGCTATATGGCGATTGAAAATGACCCGGATTTAAAGAAATTATATAATTCTGATATTAAAATGGATTTACAGTTAAACTGGCGTGACCAGATGGTTGCCATGGTAAAAGGCGAACGCAACCATCCTTCAGTAATGATATGGTCGATAGAAAATGAGTTCCTTTTCATTAACTGTATCAATCTTTACGGCGGATTAATGGATAAGTTTGAAGCCGAAACAACTAAAACATCTGATGCTATCCGTGCTGTTGACCCCACCAGATTTGTAATGGTAGACGGCGGTGGTGCCACCAAAGCACAAACATTGCCGGTACATGGCGATCATTATACCACCGGTAATGTTTGGCAATACCCAACACTGGCATATGAAAACAATACCAAAGGTGGTGGCCGCGGACGTTGGGAATGGGATATGACCCGACCACGATTCATCGGCGAAGAATTATATGCCACTGGTATTAACCCCATGTATGCTTATTTTGGCGGTGAAAATGTGTTCCTTGGAAAAGAAGGAAACCGTCCTGCTGTTGGCATATTTGATAATATCCTCACCCAGGGTTACAGGTGGACAGGTGTCGGTGCATGGCATTACTGGCAGGGACAGAATGACGCGTCAGACCAATATAAATCAAATGCGTTACGCGCGGTATTCAGCAGACAATGGAACTGGACTTTCTATTCCGGTGAAAAAGTAACCAGAACATTCGGTATATTTAATGATACCCGTTATGCTGATCCTATTACTTTCACATGGACCCTGACAGTCGGCGGTAAAAAAGTTGCTACAGATTCGAAAGTATATAATGTAGAACCGGGTAAAAATGTAAAATTTGACACGGTGATTACTATGCCGCAGGTAACTGCAAGACAGGAAGGCGAATTAACACTAGTTTTAACAGTAAAAGGTGCAGAAATTTTCCGCGATGTAAAAGCAGTTTCTGTAATGAACACTACCACTAAACCAGCTAATGTCAATAAACTTAAAGCATCTGACATATTAGTTTATGACCCGTATAACAGTGTTGTTGACTTCCTTACTTTGGGAGCTATACCTTTTACCACGTTAAAAGATTTAGCGGATTTATCTCCTACCGCGAAACTATTAATAATTGGGAAAGATGCCCTTGATGCCAAAGATTCTACCTCCAGCAAGTTTTCCGCGTTTGCCACCAATGGCAAAGCAGTTATTATTCTTGACCAGAAAAATCCTTTGCGTTATCAGGGATTACCGGCAGAAATGCGGGCAGATTCTAACGAAGGCCGTACCGCATTCGGTGAAGACCTTACCCATCCGGTATTAAAAGGAATCCTGCAGAAAGACTTCTTTACCTGGAGTGGTGATGAAATTGTATATAAAAGCGCTTATTCAAAACCCGACCGCGGTGCCAAATCGCTGGTACAGTGCCATTCTGAATTAAAATATACCGGTCTGGCAGAAGTACCGGTGGGTGATGGCGTGATGTTATTAAGCCAACTTGTAATCGGTGAAAAATTAGCTTCAAGCGCACCGGCACAACAATTGCTGATGAATATGATAGATTATGGTGCGACTTATAAACTGGAGTTCCGTAATGTAGTTGCCGCCGTCGCAGATAATCCTAAATTAAGCGGAATATTGAATGGTATCGGTTTACAATATAAAACAGTTAATTCACCGTTAAATGCTATTCAGGGTTCAAATGAAACAGCGGTAATACCAGCAACTCCTGAAAACTTGAAGTTACTGGCAGATAACCTGCCGGCTATTAAAGCATTCAATGACAAAGGCGGATGGATGATATTCATCGGTCTTACCCCGGAAGGATTGGCGGATTATAATAAAATTGTTGGCGTTGACCACATTATTCGTCCGTTTGTCCGTGAAAAAGTTACATTCTCTTCACCGAAAAATCCACTTACCGCGGGCTTAACACTGCCGGATGTTGCTTTATATGCAGCAGAAAAGGTATTCTCTTGGACAGATGGTTATTTCATTAATCATGACACCTTCTCGTATGTCGTTGATTATGATGAAGTCGCGTCATTTGCGAAATTTGATAATAGTTTCAACCAGATGATGACCAATGGCATGACATCCGCAGATGCATGGAAATATATCGTGAATGTTCCGGCACCGGTAACACCACCGTTGGATTTCACCATGACTTTACCGCGGGAAGAGGAATTAACCAGAGTAGACTGGAACGGCAATACATTCTATTACCCGGTAACAAAATTCCAGTTGTTGGATAAAGGCACACCTAAAGCATCATTTGATGTCTTACCGAATACTGACACACAGTCATTTGATATTAACCCATCAGTGAAAGTTAAAGATCTTTCATTGCGTCTGGCGGCGTGGGATATAATCCCGGGGAAAGGTGCTTATACTGGCTTGGATAATATTCGTCTGTACGCTAAACGTTCACCGGACTTCTACGCTAAAGTGAAGCCAATGCTTAACATTGGTGGTTTAATGTCATACCCGAAGGGCAATGGTGGCATAATTCTTTGTAATATCAACTTCAAAGATACTGAAGAAGTACCGGTTAATATCGTTAAGAAACGCACAGTTCTGGCATCTTTCCTGAGAAACCTGAAGGCACCATTTGCTGGCAGCAAAAATATAATTGCCGGTGCAAATATGGATTATCAGCCAATTGATATCTCTAAATTCGCGAACCAGTATATTGATGAACGAGGCGCGTTTGGCGACAATGCTTTCACTTTGAAAGATATGCCACTGGGCAAACAGAGATTAGCCGGTGTCACATATAATCTGTATGAATTTGCCACATCACCCGTACCTACCATAATAATGCTGGGTGGCAACCGGGTGCCAAACAAACTGGCGAATGAAGTAAAGGGTATCCCCGTCAACCGCAAGGCAGACGCGCTATTCTTTCTGCAGACTGCCAGACTGGATTCACGCAGAAATCCTAATGAGATTAAACAAAATAAAATCTTTGACATGGCAAAATATGTTATCACCTATGCTGATGGCAAGACTGTAGAAGTGCCAATTAACACTGAAGTGGATGTGGAAAATTACAAACAGACAACCCCCACTGCTATCCCCGGTGCGCAGATAGCATGGTCAAAACAATATGCTGATGGCACCTACGCGGTTTTATATTCCATGCAATGGAACAACCCGCGTCCTGATGCTGACATAACATCAGTCGACCTGATATATGGATCAGCAAAACGTGGCATACCAGCATTAATTGCCATAACCGCCGCAACAGTAGTTAAATAATTTTTTATCCATAAGTGACATACAGATATCCCCCGGATTTTTAAACCGGGGGATTTTTTTTATCCTTAAACAGGACTTTCGCTTTCAAAGAGAAATTTGCTTAAAAATAGTCGCTTCGACAGGCTCAGCGACCGGTCACTGAGCTTGTCGAAGTGACCTTAAGCGAAAGTCCTGCTCAAAAATGCTATCAGAAAAATTTTAAAATATTACTGTTTACCTGCGCGATTATCCGAAATATTGTAATTCTGTCATTCCTGTATATCTGGTTGTATATCCGGGAATCACTTATTTTTGCCTTTATGATTTCAATAATTTAAAATTTTATTGAAAAACAGATAAAAATTCTATTGCATGGCAATATTTTTTTTGCTATACTACCGCACGACAGCAATGAGTTCTGTAAAAATAAGGGTGGTTATTTAAAAAAATCTTATTTCACCCTATTGCATTAGGAATAAAAAAAAAGTATAATATTTGCGTCGGGCGGAAATAGCTCAGTTGGTAGAGCACGACCTTGCCAAGGTCGGGGTCGCGAGTT
>CAZNLA010000091.1:0-14038 GCA_964573385.1 uncultured bacterium | reverse complement strand
TGATGTTCTGATTGATTCGCAATGACATGGGATTTTCCTCCTTGAGGACCTTTCAATTTTTACCCTGAAATGGTCCTACTTTGCCCCGCAGGGCGGTAGATTGACTAAACTATTTTAGCCTACAATGTACTTATCGAACTATAAAAAAAATTCTTTAGCTTTTTAACTGAATTTCAGGAATTTAAATTTTTATTCTTACATTTACTCTCAAATACTTGCGTGAAATAATATGAGATTTTATATTGGGATGAGATGAAAAATGTTAATTACTTAAACTTATAAAAAACCATCCTTCCCCATTAACAGTTAAAAAATGTATAATTTGCCCATAATCATAATTTAAAAAAAACTGAAATAATTAAGGTATTTTATAATATGAAAATTGAAGAGTTTCAGCGGTTGATAGAAGAGACTTATTATGCCAAAGACGCGGGGCGTGGATGGCATGAGACGTTTATCTGGTTTGTTGAGGAAGTTGGGGAATTGGGGCGGGCTTTGCGGTCGCAACCTAAGGAACAGGTTGAATCTGAGTTTGCTGATGTTTTCGCGTGGTTATCTACACTGGCATCCATACATGGTGTTGACCTGGCGGCAGTAGCCCAGCAGAAATATGGTAATGGTTGCCCTAAATGCAGTGCTATCCCATGCCAGTGCGCAGAAAGAAAAAAGGCTGAAGAATGACTGAAGAAAATGGTGAACATCGGCGACGAATACGATATAACGGAAGCCACCCAAGAAAGTTTCATGAGAAATATAAAGAGATGGAACCGGAAAAGTATAGCGAAGATGTGCAGAAGATAATGGAAAAAGGTAATACCCCTGCCGGGTCGCATCGTCCGATAATGGTGGATGAGGTTATCGATGTTTTGCAACCCAGTACCGGTATGATTGCGGTTGATTGCACCATTGGGTATGGCGGTCATGCCAGGGAAATATTAAAATATATCCTGCCGGACGGTACATTGCTGGGGTTGGATATTGACCCGATAGAGATCGCAAAAACTGAGACACGGTTGCATAATAAATTTCCGGAAGCAAAGTTGAGTTTTGTTAACACCAATTACGCGGCATTGCCACGGGTAATGGAAGATGCCGGCATTGAATTGGCCGATATTATACTCGCCGACCTGGGGGTATCATCCATGCAACTGGATAATCCGGAACGCGGATTTACCTGGAAAGATACCGGGCCATTAGACCTGCGGATGAATCCGAACAAAGGTAAAAGCGCTGCCCAATTTTTACAAAATATTGCTCCGGAAAAACTGGCACTATTAATAGCTGATTATGCTGACGAACCATTAGCGGAAGAAATAGCCGCTAAAATTGCCGGGATGAATATTGAATCGACAACAGAACTGACAAATATAATTAAACAATTGTCAGATGACGAAGCGACCATTCGTCGGACATTTCAGGCACTGCGAATCGCGGTGAATAATGAGTTCTCGGCACTGGAAACATTGTTGAAAATGATACCTTATTGCCTTAAACCCGGTGGTCGCGCGGCAGTTATTTCTTTCCATAGTGGTGAGGACAGGAGAATAAAAAAAGCATTTAATGAAGGATATGACATTGGAATATACAATCTTATATCCCATGAGGTTATCCGCCCCACCCCACAGGAAAAATATAACAATCCGCGGTCATCATCCGCAAAAATGAGATGGGTGGAAAAAAGTTAGAATATTGCCATGAATATTAAAAAAAATCTTGAATTAGCAGGTGGTGCCTTACTGGCAATGCTTGATGCAAACAGTGATTATCTGCCTACAAATGGGTATGAAACAGCACATGACCTGGGTCGCTGGTGGGACGCGGTGTTGCGACTTGATGAAAGTATAGGTTTCATAATTCCGGCAGATTTGGAATCAGCGTCTCTGCGTAATCTTGTGCAAATGACAGATAATCCAGATTGTTTGCTGATGGTTGATAAAATTAATCCCCACAATTTTCGTGAAACTATGATTGCCTATAACGGATTAATACGCCACAGAAATAGCGTTTGGGCAAGGGAAGCCGGAATGAAACTGGTAAGTTCAATGGATAGGTGTATTAAAGTTGACGGAAGTTTCAATTTTACCGAGTTGGGCAGTTGGGGTATGCTTCCTTTTACCGGTGACCCTTCGCATACCGAAGGAAAACGTGATGGGTGGTTTGATGGCACTGCCACCAGTGGACGTTGTCTTGAGGCGTTAATATGGTTTTATGAATTAACAAAAGAACCATTAGTATTTGATGTGGCAAATCGCATAGCGAAATATCATCTGCATAATTCTGTTAACAGTGATGGCAGGATTCGCGCAGAGATAGTCGACAAGGAAAATGTTGGTCACAACCATTCGTATCATGGCACTCTTCGCGGTTTGCTACTTTTTGGCTTGTTGACCGGTGAAAAAGAATATATTAATGCCGTTGAATCGACATATCGTCACGCTGACCATCGAAGAATAGTTATGGATTCTGGTTGGGCACCACATGATTTGGGCAAACTGCGATTCCATAATAAATATGGTGACCCGGTAACCGACCCTGCCAGCACCGGAGATTCGGCACAAATAGCATTATGGCTGGCATTAAAGACCGGGTGTACCGACCTGCTTGATGATGTGGAGCGTCTTGTACGATGCCGTATTATCCCGTCGCAATGCCTTGATGACAAGTTTAAAAATAACGAAAAACCGATGCGGGAATATGGCGCATGGGCAATTCACGCTTCTTCGCATGGCGAAAAAGGTTGTACTCCGGATGTATTGGCAGCAGTAACACATACATTGTGTGATATTTATAACCATATATGCGTTAAAAACTCGCAGGGGATTCAGGTAAATCTGCATTTTAATTATGAGGATGCAGATATTAAAATTTACTGTAACCGGGATGAAAAACATAAATTATCCATATTAGTAAAACGTCCTGATAACATACTAATCCGTATACCAGATTGGCTAGCGGAAGAAACTATGACCATTTTAATTAACGACAAAGTTACCCCACTGATAAAAAAAGATAATTTTGTCATGATTTCGCACAAAGCATTAGCAGAAAACAGTATAATTATGCTATCTGGTGATTTACCATGCAAATATACAGAAGAAGAAATGCCATCTGGCCGAAAATATCGTTTTAAATGGTGCGGAGATGAAATAACTGGTATGTCACCACAAGAAGAATACATGCCGTTTTATAAGGATTTATGTGACAAATAGAAATATTTACAGGACTGTCGCCACCTATGATAAATATTCTTAAAGTCTTGATTTAAACAATCAATATCAATGTATAAAGGTTAAATTATTATGAAAAGCAAAATGACACCACGCGAAAATGTTATCGCCGCAATTGATTTCAGCGGTCCGGATAGGTTACCACATGATTTTCCGGAACCATTCGGCACAGATGTTGCTGGTATGGGAATGCGACCTTCACCCGATATGCGTCCTTATGGTAAGGGGGTAAGCGGAGTTGATGAATGGGGAGCTGTTTGGGAAAATATCGGCGTGTGTTCATTAGGCGAAGTGAAAGAGTTTCCTCTTAAAGACTGGGCCGATTTTGATAAATTGAAAATTCCTGATGTTAAAGACCCGTCACGTTGGGAAACATTGGACGAACAACGTGCTGCTGCCGGTGATAAATTTATTTTATCATATGGGGTTTCTCTGTATGAACGCACACATTTTATCCGCGGTCTGGAAAATATATGGGCAGACATTTACGAATACCCGGATGAGTTGGGACACCTTATAGATATTCTGGTTGATATGAATCTGGAGGCAATTCCACGCTTTGCTAATGCCGGCGCAAATGGTTTTATTTGGCCGGATGACTGGGGATTACAGAACCGTCCGATGATTTCACCGGAAAAATGGCGTGAAATATGGAAACCGCGATATAAAAAAGTTTGGGATTGCTGCCATGCGTATGGTTTAAAAACTTTCCTGCATTCATGCGGCCATATTGTTGATTTGCTGGATGACATGATAGATGCCGGACTGCAGGTTGTGCATATGGACCAACAAGAAAATATGGGATTAGAACTATTAGGAGAACGGTTTGGCGGTCGCCTGACTTTTTATTCTGGTGTAGATATTCAGTTTACCTTGGCACGCGGGATACCTGATGAAATACGTGCGTATAGCCGAAAAATGGTTAAACTGCTTGGTAACAAAAACGGCGGTATTATACCCCGATGGTACACCGACCCGGAAGGCGCAGGCCATACCCCGGAAGCATTGGAAGTGATGTGTAAAGAGTTCCTGGCGATATCTAAAGAAATGTATGGCGAATAGTTAAATCGCCTGAATTTTAAATTGCAATTTTGTATAGACAATTGCAAAACCCAATGTATTACAAGCAGGATACTCGGAATACTCCTGGTACTGTTATTGCGTTATGTTGTGCGTCTTTATGATTAAATAATCCATTTACCTGTATATAAATGCTGATTATAATAATTCAGGATAATAAATTTTATGCAATTAAAGGGTAATCATGGCTACTGATAAAAAGTTGAATATCGCGCTTGTTGGCCTGGGATTTGGTAGTTGTTTCGCGGATATTTATCTGAAACACCCAAATGTTAACTCACTGACAATTTGCGATGCTGACCCGGTTAGATTAAAACAGCATGCTGACAGATTAGAAAACATTAAAACTTCACTGAGTTTGGATGAAATTTTAGCTGATGGCAGTATAGACGCCGTTCACCTGAACTCCGGAATACACGATCACGCGCGTCAATCTATCGCGATATTAAACGCAGGAAAACATTGCGGATGCACAGTGCCAATGGCGACATCACTTGCGGATATTAATGGAATTATTGCCGCAAAACGCCGCAATAATAAAAATTATATGATGATGGAAACACAGATATTTGCCCGTGAATATCTATATATTTGTGAATTGCGCGATAAAGGTGTTTTTGGCAAAATACAGTTATTACGTGGTGCGCATTATCAGGATATGGAAAATTGGCCACCTTACTGGGCAGGTCTGCCACCAATGTGGTACGCAACACATGCTATCGCACCATGCCTTGGATTCGCCCAAACCCGTGCTATCCGCGTTCGTTGTCTGGGCAGTGGGTGGATGCGGGACGAATTAAAAGTACAATATAATAATCCATATCCGATAGAAACCGCAATTTTTGAATTAGAAAACGAATCACCGTTAGCAATGGAAATAACCCGGGCATTATTCTATTCCGCCCGTGGTTATGAAGAGTCATTTAATATTTACGGCGAAGACGCGACTTTTGAGGCAGGTCAACTGCACGATAAAGACCAACCAGTCCTTTTCCGCCAGGGTGGTCTAAACGAACAAACTGGCATAAAAAAGTGTCGCACCAATACAGCAGAAAGAGTATACATACCGGATTATGCACATCGACTACCTGCAGAAATAACGCATTTTACCGGTGCGGTTAATGATGCCAGGGGTGAACACCCATCAGTAAAACATGGTGGTGGTCACGGCGGATCGCACCCACACCTGGTGCATGAGTTCATCAGCAGTATTTTAGAAAATAGACCATCGATAATAAATGAAGTCAGGGCAGCAGATTATACCGCAGCAGGAATATGCGCCCACGAATCGGCCATGTTGGGTGGACAAGTGGTTGAGATTCCAGCATTTAATTAATGATCGAAACCACTAAATCCAAAGAAACCTGTAAAGCATAAATCAGGAATAAAAACTATGACCCCAAAACAGCGTTTTATATTAGCAGTTCAGGGGAAACAAACAGATCGTCCGGCATTGGGATCTGTAACTTCAGTTGCGACAACCGAAGCTATGATTGCTGTCAATTCAGCATTTCCTCATGCGCATCATGACCATACCACGATGGCAAAACTGGCATCATTTGCCAGCATTGATGCTGGTTTTGATATGATATGCCCACTTTTCAGTGTCGTCCACGAGGCTGCTGCCCTGGGTGCAGGCATAAATTGGGGAGATGAATATAACATGCCGGGGATAATACACCATCCATGGTCAACACCGGAAGATATTAATATCCCCGACAATTTCGAACAACGCGACAGTATGCATGTTCCGTTAAAAGCATTAAAATTGCTTAAAGATGAATATAAAGACGAATATGCACTAGTGGGGAAAATATTCGGTCCGTGGTCATTAACTTTTCATATGTTTGGGGTTGAAGAGACGCTTATCATGGTGCTTGATAATCCGGATAAACTTGCTGAAATATTAAATATTATGTCTCAAGTTTCATTGCGCTCCGCTATTGCACAGATTAACGCGGGTGCCGATTTATTATGCATTGCTGACCATTGTTCCCGCGATATGTGTTCGCCACAAACTTATTATGATTTTCTGTTACCATTACATAAAGAACTGGCAAAATCCATACCATGTCCCATGGTATTGCATACTTGTGGCGATACATCTGACAGAATTAATTTCATTGCTGACAGTGGTATATCGTGTTTCCATTATGATACGCGTGTACCTGCCGGGATGGCCAGTAAATTAGCCGGTGGTAAAATATCGCTGATGGGTGGTGTAAGCAATATAAACTCTCTGTTGCCAAATGACGAGTCTGCTATTCGTGCTGATGTAATTCGTGCTATTAACGCTGGCATTAATGTAATAGGTCCGGAATGCGCGATACCATTAAGCACATCAACCGCCAGTTTGCGAAATATCAAAAAAACGTTATCGGAAGAATTACCGAATAAAATTTAAATATGCAGGTATAATTCATGAAAAATTCATTAAAATTAATAAAGCAAGTTTGTGCAGGACAAAAAACGGAACGAACGCCAATATTTGATTTGTTATGTAATGATGCTGTGGTGGCGTATTACGCTGGGGAACCATTGAATGGTGATAATGACATGGCAAAGATGTTTATCGCCGCAGAAAAAGCGTTGGATGGTACACGTTGTATTTTTCCGCCAATGGTACCCGGCACAACATGGACCGACGGCATGGGAAATATCCGCGAGGCAGCACGTTGGACTTCATGGATTCGGCATCACGCTTTGGCAGATGCTGACGCCTGGGTTAATTGGATTAAGAAATATATTGAAAGATTAGAGGCCATACCCGCACCGGATGAAACAGAAAGAATGAATATCGGGATAGAGCAACAAGCATATAATAAAAACTTAAATGGCACAGTTAATATCTTCTGCACCCCTTCAACTGCCATTAATACCGCTTTATTCGGTTATTGCGGATTAGAAATATTTTCATACCTGTGGGAAGATGAACGTGAAATGGTGCTGCGATGGATGCGGGCACTTGAAAAAGAACGTCGTCATGAAGTAATGCGCACCGCGCATTACAACCACAGTCCATTAGTGATGATTTATTCTGATGTCGCTTACAAGCAACACCTTATGTTCAGCCACGAAACTTTCAATGATTTTGGTTTTTTTGATGATGTCGCAGATATCTGTGCCCAATGCCACCAATATGGCATGACAGTAATATTTCATTCTGATGGTTATATAATGGATATCATAGATGATTTAGTGGCTTGTGGCATTGATGGTTTGAACCCAATTGAAAAAGCCGCAGGAATGGATATATATGAAATACACCGCAAATATCCGGAATTAATATTAGTAGGTGGTCTGGATGTTACCCATCTATTACCGTTTGCAACGCCAGACGAAGTGCGCACCGAAACTCGACGTATGATAGATGAAATAGGGGCAGATGGAAAGTTATTAATTGGCAGTTCTACAGAGATGGAAGATAATGTTCCATTAGCAAATTATCTCGCTTTCCATGATGAAGTAATGGGTAAATAAGTTTTCAGTGTTCAGTGTTCGGTTTTCAGGTATCGTTAAATTGAAGGCTCAGTAACCATAATTGCTAATAGTGACTGAGCCTGTTGAAATGATTATCTATTAAATTTTAGATTTGTATCATGCTTTTTTGGGGTGGCTAATTGCTAAATTGTTATCATGTAAAACACTATTTTAACGATACCCCGGCGAATATTTCATCAACTAATTTCTCTTGTTTAGCCATTGCCTCTGGTGTCCCCATAACAGATATTAACAATAAGTCTTCTTTTCCTATTTTTAATGCAAGATATTTCTGCGATAAATTTGTCATTCCCGGATGTGCGGTGGCAGCAAATAGGTAAGTGGCAATTATGCCTTTAGTTCTGCCATCTGCCATAATAACCGGTTGCCGGTCCTGAATATCAGTAACGGAAAATTGTGGTAGATATTCTTCCATTATCGGCATACCCTTGGGAATTAAGCGAACACGCAATGATACATCGCCTATAGTTGTTTCGCGGTTAACATCTGTCCCGGTTAAAACGACATCCTTGGGCAACATCAATGTATAACCACGGGATACGTTTGCATCGGTTGCCGGCAATATACCCGCGTCAGCAACTGGCAATTTCACTTCTGCCCGCGGTAATGCTGGTGGCGGTCCAAGTGGTGGTTCAACAGCTTTGATAATTGCGGGGTCAACGGGTGGCGGAATCACCACCTGGCCGGCAGGTTCTTCATCCCAACGTGGCCAAACGTTATCTATGCCGTTAGCACTTACACGTATTCTTACTGCCGGTACGGCCTTCATACCCACGGCAGGGATAATTACCTGGTAGGCATTCTTCCCTTTTTCCAGGTTTATTATATTATCATCACGTCTTTCCCATGAACGTCCATAACTTACTGATGCAGCTGAAACCGCAATATTTGTACGCCAACTTACCGATATATTCCCGTCTTTCTGCAGTTCCGCGCGCGCGTCCATTATTTGTGGTCCCGGTTGTTTTTCATTTATTCGCAAAACCCGCGGATAATCAACCGTCTTCAGACGCACTGTCAAACTATTTTCTGTGGATGCCATAATTTGCACCGGTGTTTCAGTATTAGTAAGTAAATCATAACCGGATACTGTTGCGCCAATGCCACGTATATTGCCAATGGTCACATCAAAATCCTGTTCCGGCATATCATAACGCACCGGGTCCATTGCTGGTTTTGTTTTGTCCCATACATGCCCGACATCCAAAGTGGCAACATAATATGGTATTACAAATTGATTGGCAGATAATTGAAATGGCATGAACGCAAAATTATCACGATTCCAACGGTTAGGATGCGCGGGGGTACCGTCACCCGAGTATGCAAGCCTCGGTTTATATTCAATTATCTCTTTCACCTGTAATGGTCGGGTGGTTTTAATGGTCTGTCCTGTATCCATTAACTTAACTAACCGACCCAATCCGGCAAATTCTGGCGGGATAGTTTTACGAACTTCATCATTTAATTCATATTTATTTTTATCCAGTGCCTGATAAAATGCCTGGGGCAACATACCAATGCTGTACCTGTCTGATTGTGGACTAAACATAAATATCCGGTACAAACCTTTTGCAGCCTGGAAAATATATTGCCTTAACAACATTTTACCGGCAAAGTGTGTATCCAATGCCTGCATTTTCGGGTCATCATCTGTTGCACCGGTTTCTTTTTTTAATGCATCAAAAAATTGCGATCTGTCATAATTAACCTCTGTCTGCCACACTTCTGCTATACGAAAATCGCCGTTATGGGTATATCTGCCATGCCCGCGGAATAATACCCATCGCGAATCCGGCATTAAATCCCTGGTGATATGCTCGGTTTTAAAACCAGTAAACATAAACTCGGGACACCCCAGACGGAAGGTTGGCACAAAAAATGATCCCGGTTCAACAGTGTGCCAATCTTTATTATCTTTCTTCCCTTCAAATTTGCCTGTAGCATCAATAACACCACTGTTTTTTTGATTTAACGGGGTATCAGGAGAACTATCGCGATAACCACCGGTGTAATAATGCCGGCTAAATCCTGCCTGATTATCCCACAGACTGGTGCCATTATCCCATGGCCACTGGTTGGCAAATCCACTTATTACATGGACACCCTGAAAACCATTTTTGGGGTCATTAAAATAATCTATTGTCCCGGGTAAAATTGTATACTGGTAATTCTTTTCTTCAAATTTCAACCTTGCGTCAGGCGTGTATCCCGGTTTCATATCTCTTTCATGTTTATATACAAAAGGTTCTGTAAATTGAAACTTTACGTCGTAATAATTATTAATGTTAAGAAAATTTGAACCAAAAGTCTGTTCGTTCCATACTTCAATGTCAAATCCGACATCCGGTTTTTCATCGCTATTTAATGTTTCACGTACAAACCTTCCAACATTTGCCGCGTAACGCATCCAACCGTCAAATGTCTCCTGTGCCGCCGGTATTTTTGTACCATCAATTAATTTCGCTCCCTGAAATGGCTGATATTTCAGTTCTTTCAGGATATATGGTCCGGCTTTAATATCTACCGGCAAGCCGGATGATAAATATGCGGTGCCATCATCATCTATCTTTGTAATCATTGGATAAGCGGCGATATAGGCGGGGTGTTGAATACCGGTATATTTCACGCGTATTTTACTGGTGTCTTTAATTTTTAAAACTTTATCGCCTTTCTTTGCGTCTGCCGTCACTTCAACCCGAACATCGCGTACCGGACAGGGAACACCATGGTGCGCGTTAAGAAGAATAAGCGGTCGGATTCCATGTTTTTGAAGAATAGGCAATAACTGCGCAAACCTTGCTTTTATATGCGGCATTAAATCATCGTCCCATCCTGTATTCCCCCATCCTACCTCTACCCGCATGCTGCGAATGCCACTTTCCTCTAATAATTGGCACAATGCGTCAGCGTATTTTATATCAACATTATATTGGGTACCACAAAAATTAGTCATTCTGCTTGCAGGCCAGGTATCCATATAACTGCGCCATGGCATATTAAAATAACTGATTATTCCGAAGGGAACATTAGCCTGTTTCGTATCTTCATATAGGTCAGTCATCTTCGCTGATGCCGTCACCCCATCCCATTCGCCAATTTCCGGCAATGCCGGCAGCAATTGCAATTTTGGCGGTGCATCCTGTGCAAATGACGAGATGAATATGATTAACAAACAACAAAGCATAACCGTTTTACGGCAGAAATCCAGAACCATTTTATTGCCTCCCAATAAATTGTTATTGTTTTAATTCTATTATTACATCTCTTTTCCTTCTGAAATTTATAGCACAATTGTTGCATAAAACTGTTTTTAAACAGGACTTTCGCTTTCAAAGAAAAATATACTCTTAATAATAGTCGCTTCGACAGGCTCAGCGACCGGTCACTGAGCCTGTCGAAGTGACCTTAAGCGACAGTCCTATTTTAAACAGGAAATACACGAAAACTATCCATTTCGAAATAATCAGACTATGTTCAGAAAATAGAAATTATCAGGTTTTACAATTGCCTGTAGAAATTGAAACTCAAATTTGTTACATTATTGACATATCTGTCAGTAATACATACTATTGAATTATCGTTTTACAACATTAAATTCAATTCAAATGTGGGGAGATTATTATGACCTGGTTAAACCGTACTTTCTTTGTGATTATGGCATTATCTGTCATCACTGTTTCACCGTTACTTGCCGATACATATTTTGTACGGCAATCGGGAAACGATTGGAATGATGGTAAGTCCGCGACAAAAGCATTCGCCACAGTGCTGAGAGCAGCACAAGCGGTGAATAACGGCGATAGTATCGTAATTGGCCCAGGTGTATACCACACTTCCCCGCTTATCGCTGATCGTTGGGGAGCAAAGACAAATAAATTATCAATTACTGGTGATGAAAACGGATATGCCACCGGAGATAAAGCCGGAGCAGTGGTATTAACCCCAAACCTGGCGTCAGAAGCGGCACTAACTTTTTCCCGGTGTAAATACCTGCAAATTAGCAACCTTACTTTTCGTGGTCCGGGCCAGGGAATAAAATTAGAAAAGTGCGTCAATACAGTAGTAGAACGTTGTACTTTTGACGGTTTAAGCCGTGGTATTGCCGCGGAAGGTGTTGAAACATTAAAAATTGCCAGTAGCGTATTAACCCGCAACACATTAGGTATATTTGTAAAAGGTTCCGCCGGAATAAATATTCGCAATGTTTCTATTGCCGGTTCCACCACATCCGGCATTATTGCATTACAGTGTGGCACGGGCAATATCGTAAATTCTATATTTGCTAATAACAACTCAAATTATGTAACAGATGACATTTCCGCGCCATCGTGGAATAGCGATTTCAACGTATTAACCGGAATAACCGGACCATGGGGTGCTGTCCCTACCGTAGCTAACGTTTATGAATGGTCGGCAGCATCCGGGCAGGATCGCCATAGCGTTTATGTGATGCCAGCATTTGTTAACCCAAAAGAATACGACCTGCATATAGACCAGAACATCACCTGGAGTGGAGGATTACCCGGGATGTATGTGGGTGACGCGAGCATAATGGATACCGACCGCGATGGCAAAATATTTCGCATCAGAAACGGCAGCATGAATGCCGGAGCATACGATTACCCGGATCCGGTGCCTGCCAAAGGTTGGGGGAAACTGGAATATAAAATTACCAGTGAAAATAAATTACAACGGCAAAGCGCGGGGGTATATAAACAGGATGGAACACTAATACGCACTCTGATAGCAGACGCATGTGGAATACGCGAATTATGGTGGGATGGTTTGGACGATATGGGACAACCGGCACCCGCAGGGACATATGAAATAAGAAGTATATCCCACAATGTAACCCTGGTGGATGATGGCGCAATTGGCGATAATGGCAACCCAAAGGGTACATATAATTGCGATAACGCAGACCGGGTGGTGGTATTACCGGACGGTGGTTTTGCCATAACAGCAGTATATGACGAAGCAGGATACACATTACGCAGATATAGTGCCAGTGGACAGGCCATTTTTGCCAGTGCGTTGAATGATGGTGAATTTTGGGGATTAGCAACCCTGGGTGACACAATAATTGGCGGACGCGGCAAAGGTAAAGATGCCCAGATTGTAAGGATTATCATGCCAGGGGAACGCGCACCCATGGCAACCGGCACAGAATTTTATCCAATTTTTACACCGGATGAAAAAGGTACCGGCATTGGATTAACAATAAAAGATAATAAAGCATATTTAAGCATTGCCGGATTAAATATTATAAGGATAATTGATTTAACCACAGGGTTGAAAGTTGCGGATTGGTCGGTGGCGAATGCCGGTGATATTGTGACAGATGCAAACGGCACCATCTGGGTAATATCCGGCACTGATGTAGTTTCAATAACTGCTGATGGAAAAGTGGATAAACGTATCGCCACCGGACTATCTGAAGCTAATTATCTGACAACCGGCGCAGGAAGATTAGTGGTAAATGACCGAAAGAAATGTAAAATAGCTATTATCGACATCACGACAGAGAAAATTATTAAAACTATCGGTCAGGACAGAACAAAAGATTATTGGATGCCCGTAAGACCCGATACATTTCGCGATCCACGCGGAATGGCCATGTATGCTGATGGCAGGCTAATTGTTACTGAACATGGACGAGTGCGTATTTTATCTCCGGATAAACCGGATACCAGTGTCGACATGGTGAGCAACTTTATGGAAACAGCTGTTACCCACCCGCAAAAACCGGAATATGTATATTGTGGTTTAGGTTTATACCAGACAGACGAGAAAACCGGAGCATGGAAATGGATATTGGAAACACCTACAGCACCATATTTTGTAACTAAAGATGAAGATGTGTGGGCAGGTAAACGCATCGGTTCACCGGGGTTATCAGTAATTTTAGGCGGCAAACCATTTATTGGCTTTTATAACTCTGATGGTAAAGGCAGTCTAAAATTATTTGATGTAACCAATCCATTGGAACCGCGTCTGGCATTGGATTACGACAATAAAGATAAGGTTTTGGGTGGTTGGGCATATGACACTATCTGTTTTACCAAAGATAACAGCATTGTATATGGCAGAAGTTACACCAAGTCATTTAATATAATTAAATTCACCGGTTTGGATAAAGATAACAACCCGACATTTGATTTCGCGCATCCAACACATATCGGTAATGCCAAAGAAACGTCCATACGCAACATGACCAGCATTAACGCCAT
>CAZNLA010000090.1:2029-14050 GCA_964573385.1 uncultured bacterium | reverse complement strand
GTTTCGGCAACCCGCATTATTTGCATATTGCTTTTAAAACCGCTTATGGCATAACTCCCGGTGAATGCAGAAAATCAGTGCGGGATGATGCCGGATTGTAAAATGATAAACATTAATGATTATATGGATCTAAAAAATCTATATTAGACTTGTCCTGGTTAAATTTTAATTTCTGATTTCTCCGTTACAGTAATTTTCGAAAACTTTTCAATTTGTGATAAGTTATTCGGTTGGAATCGTGAAAATTGTGTGCGCCATTATAAGATGTGCGGACAAGATAAATTATATCATCACCATCAAAATGCCAGTCTACATATTGAAATCCGGTTAATTGACGCGACTGAACTTCGTTTAAATATGAATCATCTTCTATCAATATCATTTTCTCTTGCCAATTGCGAAGGTCTGTTGATGTGCAAAGTGCAAGCCGGTTGCGTTGATATGCTCCTAATGCCGGGTTGTTATTCGGGTTGGATAATGTATAATATAATCCTGTTAATGAATCACGGCGAATGGTGAATTTGGTCATTCCTCCGGGGAAATTAATAAAACCGTCAGATGGGTCGAATGACAGTTGTTTACCTTCGTCAATTACCTTAACGATAGCCGATTTGTCAGATAACGGGTCAGAATTAAAACGAAGAATATTCCATATCTCCCCTTCCGGTGTCACAATACAATTACCTTCCAACCATCCAGGACATATTAATTCTCCCCATGACTCCGGCACCCACGCCGGATCAAACGCCAGAGTGTTGCTCATAGTCCAGTTAACCGCGTTTAACAGGTCGGCGTCAACCGGGACGGAAATTACTCCGGCGCGGAATCCGCTTCCCCAGACGCAGGGGGTACAATCCTCAAAGGCGCGGTAAATACGGCCATCTTTATATAACATAGGCATTGGTCCGCAGTGATAATTTGGCGGGTTGTAATAACTGCCGCCTTTAAACAGCAGTCCTGATGCTGAATCCGCGGGATGAGTCCAGGTGTACCCGCCGTCATCGCTGCGCCGAATGACTATTGAACCGTATTGCTGAGAACAACCAAGCAGATATACCGCGCCGTCATGTAAAAGCAGTGTGCTCCAATACGCGTTGGCGATGTGGGTGATATTTTGCCAACTGACGCCGTCATCTTCCGACCGGTACACGCTGGTCAGATGTTCTTCATTCTCGTGATTGTGCGGAGACCCCGGGCCAAAATAATCATGAGTGGCTAAAATTGCGCCATCCGGGAGACGAACAAGACTGGGACTGCCCAGGTATGTCTTTGTCGCCGGGTTTTGATATCGAAGTTCGGTTAATTGCATCACGGTTTCCTCGTGTTATTTTATGGCAGGTTTATTTACGACCGGCATCTTTCTGTTTTTGGGTGCTGGTCCGGTGGTTTCGCGAATTATTAATTGGGTAGGAAGGCAAATGTTGATATTTTTTTCTGGCGCGTTAGTAATTTGGTCGATTATTAACGCCGCCGCGGCATTGCCTATCTTCTGCAACGGCATTTTCAGGGTGGTCAGTATATTTTCGCCGTTGTCATTATATAACGGGTCGGTATCATCGGCGCCGATAATGCTGATATCTTCCGGCACTGACAATTTTTCCGCCCGCAGCAAGTGATACACAATAATGGCCGACATATCATTTGGCGCGATTATTGCAGTTATTTCCGGAAAATCAATAAGCATATCAATGATAGGGTGTTGCGCTTTTCGTGTAATAGTTTCTATAGCACCCATTCTTACATGCATTTGCGGATTAAAAGCCATCTCCCAAAATTGTATTCCAAAAGGAATAGTATGCAAATATATCTCCGGATTCATCCCGTTATCATGATATGCCTGAATTATTCCTTCCAATTGCTGGTCATTTGGTGGGCCTAAAGGTAAATCTTCTGACTTACCTTTTATATAAATAATATGACGATGTCCCAATTCAAACAGATGCGTTACCGCGTCATACATTCCCTTTTTTACATTTGCTGAAATCAGCGAACATTCAGCATGCGGGGTTAATAAGGACACTATCGGCAGGTTTTTAAATGCGGCAAACGATTTTAACTGTGAAACCATTTGATAAATTAAAGGTCCACCGGTATATATCAATACCCCATCTACCTTAACCTGCCGGGATATTGGTGATAATTTTGTATTATCCAATTCCGTAATACTGATAGTCAGCATGCCGAATCCTTCATTTGTTAATGTCTCCGCGATTCCTTCAAATAAGTCAGAAAAATAACGGGTACGGGTGAAATGCCCGGGGAATAACAGCGCAATTATATGATTAATAACCTGATGACCATATTTTCGCATCGCCATCTTCTGTGCATCCTGATTAAGGGTAATGTCATACCCCATCTCTTTTGCTGCGGTAAAAATTTTCTGTGTCAATGCTTTGCTGTGGCGTTCCGGATCGCGCAATGCGCGTGATACCGTAACCTTAGTTACACCACAACGTTCAGCAATATCAGATAATGTCACAACCCTTGATTTATTCTGTTCCGGGTTAATATTTTTAGGCATCATTCACCTTATAAATTATATAGCAAACAACCATACGGCTAAACGCAGTAAATATACCGATTTAGAATATACTTGCGTTAAAAGCATTATGGGTAATTCATTTTAACTTGTCAACTTTATTTACCAAAAATTCAATTCTTTTTCATTCTTAACTATTGACAAATAAATAACCAATATGTATAATGGTAACCGGTAACCTAATTTTTGTCAACTACACAAAAAAATGAAGGGGGATTATTTTATGTTGCACTCATTATGCACCAACAACAAGGTGACAAAAGGATTTACACTGATTGAATTACTGGTAGTAATAGCCATTATTGCTATCCTTGCCGCGATTCTTTTCCCGGTGTTTGCACGTGCCCGTGAAAAGGCAAGACAAACAACCTGTACATCCAACCAACGTCAGATATCAGCATCTGTAATGATGTATACCCAGGACCATGAAGAATCACTGCCACCGGCAGAGAGTTTCTGGTCTGATGTTAAGATGGATCCGGGAGCATTGATTTGTCCGACTGCCGGTAAAAATGTGGTTATTGGATACAACTACAACGGCGCACTTGCCGGTGTTTCTTTAGGAGACCAGAAAAGCCCTGACAACGTATTGCTGACTTCAGATGGTACCGGTGGCACTACGACATATGTGGCCAAAACGGCGTTACGCCACAGTGGAAAGTTAATTGCTTCTTATCTGGATGGCCATGTAAACACATCAACAGATTGTGGCCCATGGGGTGAGGCATTTTATGCTACCTTCCGTAATGTTAATGATTTATCTGCAAGTGGTACTGAATATTATGAAAACGCGGTTTATGCGGGTACAAATACCAACAACAAGTTTTCTACAATTACAGATGGGCCAAAAGGACGCACTGCTATAAAAATTGGTAATTATACTGCTACACGACTTTCATTTGTGCCAAAAACAGGATATGGGGTAAACAAAGCTATATTAAATAAAATGACTGTAGGGTTCTGGTATCGACAGGAAAACACATCATTCACCACCGGTGGTGGCGATGAAACAGTAGTTACCAGTGGAGTTTATGCCGGTGGTGGTTTTACAATGTGGGTAAATGACGGCATGGTAAAGGCACAGGCAACCGGAACAAATACTTATGGGGTCAGGGCCCCTTCAGCAACTGCTACTATCACTAAACAGGTCTGGCATCATGTTACCGGTACTTTTGACCTTTCCCCAACAACTTACCCGGCGGTTGCGAAGATTTATATAGACGGCGCGCTTGTGACAACCGGTACCAATGGAGCATGGTATCCAATAGAACCGGCTATTTCCGCTTTCTCCGGTCCAGTCCAGGTGGGTAAAAACTGGGGTGGTAACCAATACGACTACAGTGTAAGCGATATCAGAATATACCAACGCATGTTATCAGACGAAGAAATTACCGTTTTAGCGGAAAATTAATAAAACTCATTTTCATATTTCAGATATTGTCACTAATCCTATCGAAGTGACCTGAAGCGAAACCATGTTATATAAAAGTTTATATATAAAATCCTGACTTTTTTTGTACGGACTTGTTAAGCAAAGTGACTATACCTTAATAATAGGTTTTTTCATACAAACCATATGTTAAACCCGGGAGGAAATCGTCCTCCCGGAAAAATTTCACCATATTCAAAGGAGCCTGTCCCATGACAACAAGATTTTGTATTGTAATACAAATATTTCTATTCACATTAGTATCATTTATACTATCTTCTTCCCGTAGCATTGCTGCGGAAGAAAAAGCACCTAAACTAATTCTTGCCCACCGTATGCTCGGGTTCGGCCCACATTTTTCACCAGACGGCAAAGAACCTTACGGATTTCTGTTCCCGGTGAAAGACCCTAAAAAAGGAAACGTTACCGGATGGTGCCGCGAAGGTCATATCGGTGCGTTACACCCAAAGTTCGCAAGTAAAGTTGAAGAGTTTAAATGGGAGATTCAACAGGCGCAGGCCGGTGGAGTAGACGGATTTGTCCTGGATACATGCGGTGGAGTCCATGAATTTGGCGTGCCGACGGATATGATTAAGGCATCAGAAGAGTTAGGCGGAACATTTAAGATTGGCCTTTGCCTGGATTACGGTTGGGGTGGCAATGAATTAAAAGTCGCCAGCGTAAAAGAATGGATGAAACGTTTTGCCAAGAGTCCGGCAATTTTGCGAATGAAAGGTTTACCCGCTTTTGTTACATACGGCACCGGATATTCAACACCGGACAAAGTAGAAACAATGTTCAGTGAACTTCGAACAGCTGCCGGAGAACCGATTTATCTTTGCCTTGATTTAAGTGAGTTCCCAAATAAGAAAACGGAAGACTGGGATATTACCATCCGCAACTACGCAAAATACGCGGAAGGTATTTCCTGTTTTTATAGTAGGCAGCCGCTGGAAAGAAATGCCCAGGCATTCGCTGCAATCAGCAAAGTATGTAAAGAATTGAAAAAAGACTGGTCATTATGCCCCTGGCCAAATTATTACACACCGGGACGCACCACCAGTCTGGAAAATATCGGCGCCGACAATTCAATTTACTGGGATGCCATGTGGAAAATGGCGCGAGATACCGACCCGGCATTCGTACAGTTAACTACCTGGAACGATATCACCGAAGACACCACGGTAATGCCCGGCGTGCGCCGTCATTTCGCCTTCACTGACCTGATGGGTAATTATTACGCTCCATGGTTTAAAACCGGAACTGAACCAAAACCGTTGCGCGACCAGGTATATACATTTTACCGTCCTTACCGCACAGATGCCGCCTCACCACTGATTGCCGGACCACGTGTAAGAGGATCAAAATCGCAGGATAATATTGAGGTTCGTTCTTTCCTAACCGCGCCTGGAATAGTGAAGATTGACGGTATTGGCGAAAAAGAAGTACCAGCAGGTATGTCATCCGTTACATTCGACAGTAAATCCGGCAAGGTTGTTGTTACTCTGTTACGCAACAAAAAAACTATACTTACATTCACTGCGCCGGAATTAATCACCGACAAACCGTGGCGTCAGGATTTTTCTATCCGCGGATTCAGCAGTGAAGAAGATGCTAATTGGAAAAAATGGTTCCCCGGACAACCAGTGAAATATTTCAGCGAATATAACGATGACGATAAAAACGGATTACCAAATTGGTTTGAGCGTTATTATTTTGGCCAGTGGACCGGCACCGACCCGCAGGCAGACCCGGACAAAGACGGACAGACAAATCTGCAGGAATACCAGGCTGGGACCGACCCGTATAATGTTCCGGTGGTTTACCCGGCAGATACAGTATGGAATGCAGGTACTGATTTCCGACCAAAAGATGAAACCTACCCTATTCCGGATGCTTTGGGCAGCAAAATATGGGAATTCGAGTTCACCCCAACCCAGGGAGAACTCACCGGTAAATTCCAATCCGCCGGATTACTGGTTCAGCAAATACCGGCATGGCTGGAACGTGGCAACTCATGGGCATTCGGCATCGGCAGACCGGAAAAAGAGACACTGGCGTATTTTGGAGAAAAAGATTCGTCATCATCACAGGTATGGACCAGTCCGTTAAGCGGAAAAATCAAAATTGATATTGAACTAAGCAAATCTGAGCATCTGACGCCGGTAACAGTAACATTGACGCAGGAAGGTGAAAAAACACCAGTGTGGACAAATAATTTTGACGTGAAAGGCGAACCAGTCAGTTTCAGTAAAGAATTAACCGTTAAAACCGGCGACAGATTGCGCCTGGCAATTGCCGGCAAAGCGGAAAATCAGCGTTGGTCAGCACGCGTTAAATGGATTATCACTTTTAAAGGTGATAAATAATGAAATCTATTCAGCGAATTTTCATGATGGGGTGTCTTATTATGTCATTAGCACAAATTGCCGGCGCGCACGAACATTTTACGTTTGCCCATTTTATGGTTTGTATGCCATTTAATGGTGCCGCGACGGTGGAAAGTTATAAGCACGAAATTCAATTGGCACAGCAATACGGCATAGACGGTTTTGCCCTTAATTGCGGCGCATGGGAAAAAGAACGCTACTATGTAGAACGTTCAACAATGATTTATGAGGCGGCGAAACAGTTAAACAGCGATTTCAAGCTTTTCTTCTCCATTGACACCGCCACCGGCATGGACCCTTTGACCACGGCGATGGACATGATGAAAAGGTTTGCCGACCACCCAAATCAGTTTCGGTACAATGGCAAACCGGTGCTTTCCGCCTATACCGGGCCAAATCCGCGTTGGGCAGAGACCATTAAAACCCTTAAAGATTCCGGTTACGAATCCTGCTTTGTGCCATTTTTCTGGACGGCGAACTATACACTGGCGCCAAGTTATGACGGTATCGTTAACACCCTTACAGATTCGCCGTATCTGGATGGTTATTTCCTCTTCGGCATTGATGCCCCGGTGTGGGATTTGCGGCAGGGAAACAAAAATATTCGTCGGGCAACTGCGAAAATGGGCAAATTGCAAATGGCAACTAATTCATTTGCTTATAACAGTGCCAATCTGCGCGACTTTCACGGGATGAAAGATTACAGTCTTATTTGGGGTGATATTATCAGCGATAATGCCGACTGGGTAGAGATTGTCACCTGGAATGACTACAATGAAGACAGTCATCTGGCACCGGCACATAATGGTGGTAATATTCTCTGCATGGACCATGACGAATCTTTCCTTGATATTACGGCATATTATTCCGCATGGTTTAAATCCGGCACACAACCTGTTATAAAACAGGATAAACTTTATTTTGTATACCGCAACCGGTCTAAATGGCTTACCACCGCCTATGACCTTAAAAAAGAGGCATGGATAGAGATACCAGACCAGATTCATGATGATGTTGAGGATAATATCTACGCCACTGTCATGCTGACCGCACCTGCGGAACTTACCATTCGCACCGGCAAAACCAGTAAAAAGTTCTCACTGCCATCCGGTATATCACATGTCGAATTACCTTTTCAACCCGGAACCCCGCGTTTCACACTGCGTCGCAAAGGTGATAAACTGGCAGAGATTGACGGACAGCAGACCATCATAAGCGCGGTTACCAAAGAGAATAGCCCGAACTTACGTTACATAGGCAATAAAACATGGAGTGGAGCATGGTGTGGTGGTACAGCAAATAATTTCCCCGGCGCGAAAACTGGCAGCACCAACATAAATATTCCCTTTAAAATTACCCCACAAACCGGCGCGTGCAATATCCGGGTAAAATACCGTAATACCGGTGATTTGCCCTGTGTTGTAAAAATATCCGGCACAACAGCGTATAATTTCTTCCCGGTATCATTGCCACCTACAAAATCTGGCGATAAAAATACTGTTTCATTCATATGGACACCTTTTGCTCCTGCGGATTCGCTTAACTTATCACTGGCAACCGGTGACGCAAAGAAATTAACTGTTGAAACCATAGAAATTGTTCCAGTCGCGCCTGTAACCGGTGTGCGAAAGATTGAGACACCACGGGCAGAAATGGTACAGATTCCCGCGGGAAAATTCATTATGGGCAACGTAAACGGCAAACCGGATGAAAAACCGGTACACCCGGTTACGATATCGGCATTTAAAATGGCAAAGTTTGAAATTACCAATGCGGAATACGAACTGTTTGACCCGGCACACCGCAAATACCGCGATGAATATTCATGGCGCGATTCCGACCCGGTAACTTACCTTAGTTGGAGACAAGCGGCGGCCTATTGTAACTGGTTATCTGTTCAAGCCGGTCTAACCCCAGCTTATGACCCTAAAGATTGGTCAGTTAATTTACACGCGGGTTACCGTTTGCCTACCGAGGCAGAATGGGAATATGTCGCGTCCGGTCGTGGCGAAGGCCGCATTTATCCATGGGGCAATGACAAACCTGACGCGCAAAAATGCCAAACCGGCACCAGCACCGCCCCGGTGGGAAGTCACCCGGCAGGCGCAAGCCGTGATGGCATTCATGACCTGGCGGGCAACCTTGCCGAGTGGTGTACCGACTATTACCACCCGTATATCGCTGATGCGGTTACAGACCCATGCGCAATAACCCCTGCGCAATACCGCGTAATCCGCGGTGGGTCTTGGGGGTATTACAATAAAAGCCAACGCGTCACCGACCGCGAGTATAACACCCAGGTATATCCCGGCTACTACTACATAGGTTTCCGCGTAGTATTGCCGGAATTATGATGTATTATACAGGCTTTTGCAAAACCCAACTATTTCTATTTATTCTGTACGGAATGCCGGGGACGGCATTCCCTATAATTCAGACAGGTTTGCAATTGCCTCTCAATGAAAAACATATATCGCATTTTATCAATCATCTACCCGCTTAAAACAATACCGATAATGCCACCAAGCGCTGCTGTCAGGCCGATGGCGTGCCAACGTGAGAAGGTTTCGCGCATTATTAAGGCGCTGTAGATGGCGAAACAGATTATGCTGCAGCCTACGGCGATGGGGAATCCTACTGAACTCATTTCCGCTTTTGCCAGGCGGTCGATGCCCAGAAACAGCATTTGGGTGCTGGCGATGGCGACGATGCTGCATAATGCGGCAATGCCAACTACATTGCGTTTCGGACGTTCGGGTTGGCGCCACCACCAGGCTATGTATACCACACAATGACCGATATACAGTAATGGTACGCGCAGTCGGGCGGTGTCGGTAATCCCCTGCAGGTGCGATGGCAACGACATTACTGTTTGGGCTATGCCAAAAATAAGCATCGCCATCAATGCCAGAAAAAATCCCTTGCGGGTTTTTATAGATGCTGTTGCCGGTGATGAACCATGTTGTTTTTCCTGTGCCAACCCAAATGCTACTAAACTGGTAATAATAGCGGCTACCCCTATTATTCGGCCTAACGGCAACGGTTCGTGAAAAGTTAATATCCCGGTTAAAAAAGGAATCACCAGTGCCGATTGTCCAATAGACCACGCGGTGCCATGGTGACCGGCACGCATAGCAGCCTGCAACACCAGAATGCCGGCAGAATTTAATATGCCGGCACCAATAAGTAATATCGCCAGGGGTAACAGTCCGGTGACCTTACCAGTTGTCAGTGCCTTATAATCGGGCAGGAATATACTGGCTAATACCACCGAAAACAGAATCTGCGGTACCAGTAAAGTAACAACGCTTATCCCTTTGCGCGCCATATAACTCAGCATTGACCCGGTTATTGTCCAACCCAACCCGGTGGCAAGTAACATTAAAAAACCTGTTATCATACCGGTGTTACCGTTATAAAGAAAGCACAAACAACATGGTAAAGGTTTTTGCAAAACCCATTGGGACAGACACTTTCCTGGCTTCGCCACTCGGTGTCAGTACCTGAATTATTATTATTAAAAATCATCACACAATATCAACTATCGACCTGTCGGTCATCAGTAACGGGTCGGTGCTTACCGGCAACGGTTTAAAACGCATAATGCCTTCCGCGTTCGGGTCTGGCGTCATCCATGTTTCCGCGCAACTTCTTCGGTCGCGGTCGAATTCAACGGCATATACATCCTGTGTAACCGGGTCTATCAGCACCGGATTATTCAGTTGTAATGAACTGTCCAGCCAGTAATTCATCTCTGCCTGCTGCACTACCGGGTCATTTTCCAGCGATTCCGGAATCCACCAGGAATGCACAGGTACATTGCCACGAACAAAATTTGCGTGCCAGGTAAATGCCTTGGTCGCGCGCGGATCGTCAGTATCATCCATCAGGCTCATATGCGCCGCCGACCGTCCATTCGCCGGTTCCATCGGGTCACAAAGTAAAGTGCAAAGCGTTTGCAAAGCGTAAAAAGCCGGTTTCGGCGAACCGTCTTCCAGTCGCAGCAAGCCATAATGGTAAGTGCGTTTATCACCAGCGTAATTGGCAAAGTCAGCCATATGGAAATAGCTGGACATGGCGGCGCCGTTATGCAATTCCAGCATAGTTCTTCGTAATAGCATTCTCGCCTGTATATCTTCGCTCAGCTTCATTGTCGCAAGGGCACCGGAATTACCACCATCCGGAACTTTGGACTGTATTCCCGCTTCTCCCTGCCAATATGGCAGGGATGGTTTGTATCGCGTGATAATCTGCTGAAAAGCTGCAATCTCCTGTGCGCTGTGGCGTTCCGGTACAGATTTATAACCGTGGTAGCTGACAATGTCCACCAGTTCGTGCATCCCCGCTCGCATGCAATCTTCCAGCCATTTCAGGCTCCATACGGTCATCCCCCAGGCGATAGCACCGCCGATTAATTTTGCATTTGGCTGTTCCTGGCGCAACGGTTCTTCAGTAAGACGTACCAAATCGACATAATCGGCCGCTTTTGGTTGGCATTTCCAGAAACTCAGCAGATCAGCCTCGTTCCACACTTCGTAATGGTCAACCCGGTCGCGAAAATGCCGTACCAATGCGCGCACGTAATTCTGCCACCCCAGCCGTTCTTCCGCGGTATGAATGGGGGGGAAACCGACGCCGAATTCGTTGCATCCCTGGTAATTAGCTGACACACCAGGCACCGAAATATTCATATTTTTTGTATACACCGGATTGCCATAACTGATGCTGAGCCAGGGTTGTACGCCACGGGCAATAAGGTTATCGACTATTTCATCCAGCCATGCAAAATTATATTCGCCGGAAATCTTCTCGGTCTTCGCCCACCCGGTCTGCACCCGCGCCCATTTTACACCCAAACCGGTAAGCACCGGCCATGCCTGGTTTGCATCCCACATATCGCGGTCAAGGCATTCAAAACCAACACCAAGGCGCGACGAGGAAATTTCTGTGCTGATACGGGGTTTCAGTTTTCCTAAATAATTTAAACTGCTAAATTCATTAAATCGCATAACATTACCTTTCATTTACACATATTTCAACCGGTATAATAGCAAACTGAAAATATTTTACCAAAAATTATTATATAGATGCAGAAAAAATCATGGTTTAACATTATTAATTGTCATTAGGTTATTACCTGTATCAGGAAATAGAAAGGTGGGTGGGAACGTCGAACATTGAACTATTTAAAGGCCCCACCCCAACCCCTCCCCGAGGAGAGGGGCTTTTTGTTTCGGGGAATGTCGAACATTCAACTTTCAACGTCCAACGTTGAATTATTTCTAATTGGAAATTGGATGTTCAACTTACAGCCCCACCCCAACCCATCCCCGAGGAGAGGGGCTTTTTATTTCGGGGACGTCGAACATTCAACTTTCAACGTCCAACGTTGAATTATTCTGAATTGGATGTTGGACGTTCAACTTACAGCCCCACCCCAACCCCTCCCCGAGGAGAGGGGCTTTTTATTTCGGGGAACGTCGAACATTCAACTTTCAACGTCCAACGTTGAATTATTTCTAATTGGAAGTTGGATGTTCAACTTACAGTCCTTCCCCAATCCCTCCACGAGGAGAGGGGCTTTTTTTTCTGGGAACAATGAACATTTAACTTTCAACGTCGAATGTTGAATTATTTCTAATTGGAAGTTGGATGTTCAACTT
>CAZNLA010000090.1:0-1929 GCA_964573385.1 uncultured bacterium | reverse complement strand
TTGAATTATTTCTAATTGGAAGTTGGATGTTCAACTTACAGCCCCACCCCAATCCCTCCCCGAGGAGAGGGGCTTTTTTTTTGGGTAACATTGAACATTGAACGTTCAACATCGAATCTTGAATTATTTCTAATTGGAAGTTGGATGTTCAACTTACAGCCCCACCCCAACCCCTCCCCGAGGAGAGGGGCTTTTTATTTCGGGGAACATTGAACTTTCAACGTCGAATGTTGAATTATTTCTAATTGGAAGTTGGATGTTCAACTTACAGCCCCACCCCAATCCTCCCCGAGGAGAGGGGCTTTTATTTCGGGGAACATTGAACATTCAACATCCAATGTTGAATTATTTAATGTTCGACGTTGGACGTTCAATGTTCGATGTTCACATTTTACATTCTTTAACTTAACTACCAACCAACAACAAACTTCCCCTCTTCCCACTTAACCGGCAGCCACAGGTATCTGCTGTCGTGCAGGTCGTCTGGTTTCCACAGGTCGAACATGGCGTAGCTTTGGTCGGTTCCCGGTATGGTAAATACGCAGGTGCTTTGCCCACCGAATGTCAGTTCGGGTCCGTGACCGTTTTCCTGGTTTATACCACGACAGGGGTTACCGAGTTCTGTCCATGGTTCAAAAATCCCTGGTGCGGTGGCGGAACGTGCGTCATTTGGAGCCCATCCGGTACATCCGCTGCCGAGGAAGTAATATTGCCCGTCATGTTTGAAAATGCAGGGAGCCTCCATCCAGCGATGTTGGAATACACGCATGAAATTGCCGGTATGGGTAAGGAAATCATCGGATAACTCCGCGATATGCAAGGTGGAGTTTTCCTCTGACGAAAATATGTGGTACGCTTTGCCGTCGTCATCCAGGTATAGCGTCATATCCCGCGCCATCTGTCCTATCGGGTAATCCCGCGCGATGATGTTATGTGCTTTCACTTCTTCCATCGGTCCACCGCTGAAACGGCTATTGGTGGTGGCATCCGGCACCATTGCGACCTGTTGTCCCGGTTCAATATTTATAGGCCAGTACCCGAGGTTGGGACGCAACACCCGCAGAAATTTAAAAGGCCCGGTCGGACTATCGGCCACGGCCACCCCTGCCAACGCAGACGAATGACCGCGTCCAATTAAATCGTGATGCCACCACATGACAAACTTGCCGGTTTTCGCGTTATATATTACTTTTGGGCGTTCTATTTTGCACCCGGATTCCAACGGATGGCCTGGTTCGTCATGCACCACCGACAGACAAACACCGCAATCGCGCCAGTTCACCAGGTCATCTGAACAATAAACTGATACGCCAATACGAGCATCCTGCCAATCTGCCCCCACCGGTCGACATTCGCCATACCAGTAAGCCAGACAATCATGAAACATTATGCCGCCACCATGGGCATTAATCGGTTTCCCGTCAACATCAAGCCAGGGACGCATGGGTAATGAAATATTAAACATTGTTTTTCCTTATTATTCAGGACTTTCGTTCATATGGAATGGTCGCTTCGACAGGCTCAGCGACCGGTCACTGAGCCTGTCGAAGTGACCTAAAGCGAAATTCCTATTACTGTTTTATTATGATATTTTCGCCTTAATAATTGCCTTTATTGCATCAATCTCCGTTTGCCGATAGGGGGTACCATCAGTATGCAAAATATCATGGAACCATCCGGTTGTTTCATCCACCACCCCACCGGGTTTGTTGGACCAGGGGAATTGGCATTGTGTTCTGCCGTTAACCAAACCCCACTGGTAACAACCTATATTTTCCTGTTGAAAAATCGGCAAATCTTTCTCAAAACTGCTACCAGTCACCCGCGCCATCCATTCTGTACAAATAAGCGGGTAACCATATTTTTTCATTTCTGCAATTTTATTTTTCATCCCGCTGGCATCTGTATAAGCATGAAATGTTATGATAT
>CAZNLA010000089.1:0-14056 GCA_964573385.1 uncultured bacterium | reverse complement strand
GTTCTGGAACCACGTCTTTCAGCAATTCAACTATCAGGATGGAAAATATACTCCCCTGCCCGCCCCTGGCATTGATACCGGTGCAGGTTTAGAGAGAATCGCCAGCTTGGTGCAGGATGTCGAATCCAATTTTGACACCGACCTGTTATTGCCGATTATTAACAAAACAAAAGAATTAGCCGGAATAGATAAAGATGCTGAAAACGGCATGGCACTGCGGGTTATAGCAGACCATCTGCGTTGTTGCGCATTCATGATTGCCGACGGTGTGTTGCCCAGCAACAACAAACGTGGATATGTGGTGCGCCGCATTATCCGCCGGGCATACAGATTCGGTAGAAACATCGGTTTTACCGCACCTTTCCTGTACAAATTAGTGCCGGTATTAACAGAAATGATGGGATTTCACTATACCTCACTTAATGACAATTCCAAATTTGTCGCTGATACCCTGCGGGTAGAAGAACAACGCTTTGCCGAAACGCTTGAACGCGGCGAAGAAATGTTATCAACATTAATCGAACAGGCAAAATTGGCTGATAGCACAATTTTAAATGGCAGCGATGTATTTACCCTGTATGACACATATGGATTCCCAAAAGAGTTAACCATTGAAACAGCACTTGAAGCCGGATTAACGGTTGATGAAGATGGTTTCGCGAAAGCATTTGCCACTGCACGGGAAATTGCCAGATCCGGTAACAAATTTAATTACGCGGCATCAAGTGCTATCGGCACAGAAATACCGGCGACTAATTTTACTGGTTACACCGACACATCTGCCCATGCTAAACTGCTTTATTTCAGCCTTAACGAAGATGGTCGTTCTGCCAGCGTAGTTTTAGACACTTCGCCATTCTATGCCACATCAGGCGGTCAGGAAGCAGACACCGGGGAGATATCCATCGCCGGAGAAAGTTACATAGTGAACGATACCCAGAAAGATAAATACGGTCACTTTATTCACAACATAATATCTGATGACGAAATTCCTGCATACCCGGTGAATACTGCGGTATCTGCCATGGTATCAACACCACGTAGAAATGGTATTCGTCGCAGTCATACCGCCACCCACCTGTTGCATTGGGCATTACAGAATATCCTGGGCGAACACGCGCGCCAGGCCGGTTCAATGGTGGATGATGATGTGTTGCGTTTCGACTTTAATCATCCGCAGGCGTTAACAAAACTGGAAATAACGGAAATTGAAGACGCCGTTAATGAACATATCCTAACCAATGCCCCGGTAGCAATAAAAGAAATGAATCTGGACGAAGCACGCAAATCCGGTTACACCGCGTTATTCGGCGAAAAATATGGCGATTGGGTGCGCACAGTCAATATCGGCGACCATAATACCGTATTCAGTCGCGAACTTTGCGGTGGAACCCATGCGGACAGCACCGGAAACATCGGACAATTCATCATCACCGCAGAGACTTCAGTTGCAGCAGGGATACGCAGAATAGAAGCGGTTACCGGCGAAAAGGCACGCGAATATAACCGCAACCAAAACGAAGTATTAAAAGATATCTGTTATAACCTTAAAGCGGTTCCGGCAGAAGCAGTGAAGAGAATTGAACAATTACAAAAAGAACTTCGCGATGCCGGACAACAAATTGCGGATTTAAAAGTAAAAGCAGCATCGGGTGGTGGCACTGCCGGACCAGACGTTTTAGAAATAAATGGTATAAAGGTAGTTGTCAGCGTAATAGAAGGTGTCGATTCTGCTACCCTGGCGACAATCACCGACCAATATATGGAGAAAATCGGCGTTGGGATTATTGCACTCGCCGGCAAAATAGAAGAAAAACTATTTTTTGCAGTCAAGGTAAGCAAAGAACTAACCGGTAAATACAACGCCGGCAACATTGTGCGTGAAATGGCAAAAGCCACCGGTGGCGGTGGCGGCGGACGCGCAGATTTTGCCCAGGCAGGCGGAAAAGATATCAGCAAGTTAAATGACGCTATTGAAATTGTTAAGAAGATGATATAAGAAAAGTTGATATATGGTTTTCACTTTTTTCCATTGGTAATCAATGGAAAAAAGTGAAAACTTGGTATCAGGTATTATGCTCATAACTTAAAGATATGACTAAACGCAAAAAAAAGTTTTATATTATACATTCACACCACTATATCCCATTACCATACTAAGCATCCAGCAATCTGGTACATCAATTGAATAGTATTCAAAAACAAAATCCTTGCCATCTATACGAGACCTTCCTGAAAAATCAGACAATGCTTTCTCAATATCAGATTGATGGATATTCGTCTGAGCACCTATTATCTCACAAGTGCTGTTCCCATCTTTAGTAACTACTAAGAAAACGGTCTTACCACTACCATAAATAATTGCATCCTGCTCAAAAATATGCGCAATTTCAACTGCCCATTCAAAAAACTCTTCACCAGATTTTATAGCAGGATCTAATTTAAATGGAATAAAGAAAAACTGCTCAGAATGCTCTGACTTATCACCATTATCATCAGTTGCCTTCCATATGCCAAGAATCTTCCTGCATCTTAACTCTTGTTGTCGCATATATAAAAGAAGTCTGGCGTTCCGATTTTTATTCTCTTCTTTAGATAATCCGGGATGATATCCAGTAATAATAATAAAAGGATTCTTACTCTGGATTTGACTGAATAGGCGACCAGATTCAGTTAGAAGAAAAGGTACACCAAGAGTCAAATATCTTTCTGCATTAGCAATTTCATCTTCAGTAAAAGTTTCATTTATATTAATCATAATACTCTCCTTTAAAATAGAAGTTCACAAATTCAACGTATAATACGATATGCATAATTCATTGTACCTTTTAAATTATCATTGAACTTCAAATAACTCACAATCATCAAGTAAGCGCACGTTATCATAATCATTGGCAAATTGTGATGCTTTCTCGGTATGCACTGGTATTATTATTTTCGGTTGCAATCTATCTATAAATCTTTTTAAATCCAACCATGATGCGTGACCACTGGTATGAATTGATATTTTTGCTATCTGATATTTCTCACAAAATTTACGAATCAAGTTATCTTTGTCCCAATAACCTTCCCATAATGACCAGATAATTTGAACATTTTTTACTTCATCTCCAAAATGAGTCTCCAAGTCATTAATTTTACGATTTGACCGCATTAACAATACTATATCATGTGCACGATTTACTAATTCCTTCCATCTAATCCATTTTGATCGCGTTAATTCTATAAAATCTGTTTTATTACTTTCTTTTAAACGTTGCTGCTGATACCACCACGGAACTACTCGAATTTCATTCCAGTCATATTGCGGTAAAGATTTAGATATGGACCGTAATGCATATAAATTATATGCAGTGTATAAATCAATCACCATTATCTTTCCGGTGCGTTTTACAGCGCGAAAAATTGTGACCAGGCGATCAATATTCTGTGATGAACATATTACTACTGATAATAAAGATTTATTAAAATACGGTAATAATTGATTCTCTAAATCATCTTCAGTTAACATTTCAGTATCAGTTCGCCCAATTGTTGTTCCTTCAATAAGCAGCGCGTCAATTGATCCAGATAATTTCTTTAACAATGATGACCACATATAATGTTTTCTGCCATGTGCACGCAAATCACCAGAATATAACACACGTTTTCCATCTGCTTCTATAAGAAACGCCACTGCATCAGGTGCGGAATGGTCTACTTGATATGAAGTTATTACAAAGTCGCCAACTTTAACAGGATCTTTCTCAGATAATACTTTCCTGTTTAATACAGGGTTTGATTTGTTTATAAATATCGCCATGACATCCATTAATGCCCATGTACCATTAGTTGCATAAACAGGTATACTATTATTAACAAAATGTGCCAATCCAATATGATCTTGATGAATATGGGAAATAAATACCGCATCAACAAGCGCATTATTTCCCACATACAATCCATCAATCACTGGCAGGACACCACTTTCACACAAACATTCTACTGTTTGATTTAAATTGATATCATCTTCTTCCGTCGTTGTTAAAGGCAGCCCTATATCTAAAATTATCCGGGTATTAGCAGTAGATAATTCTATGCAAGTACCACCAATTTGCTTTGTTCCGCGATGTACAATTATTTTCATTAATTTTCTTTCAATTTAATCAACTATTGGCTGATAATAAACTTATCGCCTGATTACAATTGACATACTTTAACATCAATATAGCAGATTAAATCCTATTATGTTGAATTTGTGAGTTATATTGATTTTTTTCATTTTTGCTAAGTTAGTTTTAGATCCAATGGATAAACATTTATATTTGGATAATTTGTTTTTAATAATTGAATTTGTTTTTGTGCAAGACCGGAATAACCAATAACCACCACCATCCCATCGACAGGTTTTACAATATCTATTTTCGGCTGATTTGGAATACTAATCAACCCTAAGGCGTATTTTTGACAATAGTTTTTTTCATAACATTTTTTATAAGCATCAAAATTGATATCAATATGATTACAATAACGTTGTAATTGTCCGGCAACTGCAGAACTTAATTCTTTATTATTTCCAAGTTTTCCTTCAACCACTTGAAAATAGTATTGATTTTGATTTTCAGTTAGTTGACGAAGGATCAACAAATCCATACGACCAGAAATTGATTTATCTGTTATTTGACGATCAATAATAATTAAATTAGAACGATTTAAATTCTCTGTAATTATCATTTGTTCAAAAGAAAGTTCTTCACAATAGTTACGAACTTTAATTTTTTGACATAAATCTATTAAATGTTTTTGTTGAAAAAAGGGGTGAAGTTGTGTTTTATTTAATGTAAAAATGTGATAATTTCCTTGTAGCACATGTGGTATTTCGTTTCTATTTATTGAATTAATTTTTTCAACATGGTGAAAAACTTTACTTTCTTCATAAAAAGCATTACTAATCGACACTATATAATCACCATTCTTCAGGAACTCGACTTTTGAAAGACTATTTCCTCGACAATAAAGATTAAAATAATCATCACGAAGCTCTAAACCAATTTCGCCATAAAACTTTGGCAATATTTTCTTAATTAGAAAATTAAAGTCTTTATTCATTCTGTCAAAATTTTGTTGTGATAGATACCGTTTTATAATCATTTGATTACCTCTCTTTTATATTATCATCTTTTTCAAATTAAACTAACTTTTTTATTCCTTTTTATCAAAATATTTCATTCATAAAAAGGATCAGTATTTAATCCTGTAAGTTGTATGACTTCAATAGGACGAGATAATATTGTAACAGAATTAGTTAATTTTGTTCTTTCAGGTTTTTTCCTACCTCTACTAATACATTTACCGATATCTTTGCGAATTTGTTTTTTAATTTCATTATTTATTTTCGGATTATCCTCTTTTAATTTTTTGTATATATCTATCAAAATCGAAGTTGTTTCAATTTTCTCAAAAACTACCTCCATAATATTTTCATCCAAATCAGGGAAACATTTACTTTTTGCAAATTCCCCAATATACTTTAAAAATTCATCCTTATTCATAATTTTATCTTCATTCTCAAATATCATTATATGCGCTATCGTCCCATGAGCAGAACGTTCTTCATTCACACTAATTGCAGTTGCATGCAGCAATTGAACCAATTGAAATCCTTTATTATTTTGATCTGCTATTAAAACATTTAGTGCTGATGTGTCTTTTTCAGTATCTCTATCTCGATTACGCTTCTCGCAATAATAGGAATATTTAGTACCAGTCTTTTCCAGTATCAAATAGTAAGTATCAGTATAGTATGCGTCTTTCAGCACATATATTGCACCACCTTTTTTTGACAAAAGTGTTGTCACCTGTTGAAGATGCCAACCATCTTTTCCCATTTCATTGAGAGTCGCCGTCAACTGCTGGGCTTGAATACCAGTATGAAGACAGGCTGAGATTATTTTTTGTTTATTAAACATACTTGTCCTCCACAGAATAAAAATGTGTCCTTACCTTTATTATCTTATATTATACTATTTAAAATTTACAAATACAATCAAAATTATTTACTTTATCACAATATTTATTAACATTGGTAGAAAATATCTTCATAATTCACTTTTAACAATTAATATCAAAATACTTCCCACATTTATAAATAGTCACCATCCCTTTGGGTAGTCTATTTGCAAATTCTCTTGCTTCTGTTTCATTATTAAATGAGAAATTCAGGAAGGCGGCACCTATCCAGTCTATGGTGCTGAATCCGGCAAACTCGGTGAGATGACGATAAATATCAATTCCGGGTGCATCTTCTGACGGACGCGATACCACAACTTCGAATTCATCGTTGTAATTTGTAGATAGATAGGCTTCCTCAACATCAATCATATTAGGGGCATGGCATTGTTTCACCGACAGAACTAAACCATCTAAATTTAATTCACATGATGTTGTTATATCTTGTTTTTTCATATTTCTCACCTTGTATATTCATTTACAAACCAATATACAACCTTTAAGGTGACAAAATCGGGTACTTTAAAAATATGTTTAAATTTTATTGGAGTTTTTTCGGGGGATATTAATACGGACTATAATAATTGAAGAAATGCAGGGATTCAATAAGGTTACTTATCTTCGTTCTCATTCACCAAATCTATCTCCAGGTTATTTATCGTTTCTGCCACTTCTTCCCATTGACTATAAATAGCAGTCAGATTATCTTTCACCTGGGTATATTCGTCAGCAACTTTTTTAGCGCGTACTGGGTCAGTATATAGCGACGCGTCTTCCTGAAGCGTTTCTAAATCTGAAATTCGCAATTCTAATTTTGCTATAGCATCTTCAATTTCTGACTGTTTTTTTTGCCATGCTTTTATTTCACGTTGTTTACTTTGTCCGGGACGCAAACGTGGTTGTTTGATTATAATTTCTTTCATTTTTTCGGGGATTACTGTTTCACCCGCCAATTTATCGATATATTCTGAATAATTGCCGATATACTCTTTTATGCTGTTATCTTTCATCGCCAAAACCCGGTTGGCCATTCTATCGATAAAGAACCGGTCATGGGACACCATCAGGATCGTGCCTTTATATTCCGCCAACGCTTCTTCCAGTGCTTCTTTGCCTTCAATATCCAAATGGTTGGTAGGTTCGTCAAGAATTAACAAATTGGCACCGGATAAAAACATTTTTGTCAGCGATACCCGACTGCGTTCGCCACCGGATAATGTTGATATCGGCCTGTCTACTTCTGTTTCATATATTAAAAATCGTGCCAATGCCGATCTTACATCCGTTTGGCTTACCCCGTAACAATCTCCCCACACTTCCTGTAATACTGTTTTCCGGTCATCTAAATTTGCGCCTTCCTGGTCGTAATAATACCAGTCCACATTTTTCCCTGGTAATGCTTCACCGGTATCCGGTGTTACCATACCGGTAATTATCTTTAATAAAGTCGTTTTACCACAGCCATTTGGGCCGATTAATACGCATTTATCACCTTTATACAGGGTGAAGGTTATATTGTTGAATAACAATTTATCGCCAAATGACTTAGAAAGTTTTTCAACATTTATTACATCTTTTGATGTTTGCCGATTTATTCTGAATTTTAATAAAGTTTTTTCAACTTCGCCGGGTAATATTATCTGCTCTAACTTAAACAATTGTTTTTGCAAACTGCGCATACGGGTAAACTGCCTGAATGAAAATAAACGTTGAATACTTGCGCTTAATCTTGCACGTTCGCGTTCAATAGTATCCGAACGTTTAAGCATCATTTCATTTTCCGCGTTTTTCTTTTCAAAATATGTTGAATAGTTACCATCAAACTGTCTTATCTTAGCATCTTCAATTTCAGCGATATGGTTAGCCACTTTATCCAGTAAAAATCGGTCATGGGATACAATTAATACTCCACCGCGATATTCACGAATAAAATCCTCAAGCCATGTTACCGCAGATAAATCAAGGTGGTTTGTAGGCTCATCCAATAATAATAAATCGGGTCTGGCCAGTAATAATTTTGACAATGCCAGACGTCTTTTTTGCCCTCCGGAGAGGGTTTTAACAATCTGGTCATCATATTCTTCTGACAATCCTAATCCGCGTAAAATGCGCAAGGCATCCGCCTGTAAGGTATCACCACCAAGGTGATGATATTTTTCTACCATATCAGAATGATTGTGAAGCCAATTATCAAAATCAGGATGGTCATGTGCGTTTTCACTGCTCATTTTTTCTTCAATGTTGTGAATCTTCACTGATAATGTTGCTATGTCCTGGCGTGATTGTAATAAATCTTCAACCACTGTCAGTTCATCTTCATCCTCCGCATCCTGGGTTAAATACCCTATCGATATTTCCCGTTGAATAGCAACGACACCATCATCAGGTATTTCTTGTCCGGTGATAATGCGAAAAAGAGTTGATTTCCCCGCGCCATTCGGCGCAATTAATCCTACGCATTCGCCTTCGCGTACCTGCAAAGATACCCCGGTGAAAAGAACTTCATCACCGAATGACTTTGAAATATTTGCAATTTGAAGTAATACAGCCATAACCGAGGGATATTATAACCTAAAGAAAATAAAAAAGCTATTTAATATCACAAATAATAACAAAATGTTCATTTACAACACGTGTTAAAATTATAGTTGCCTGCCTATTTCCTTTGAGTTTCAGTTTCTTTTCAACTTCATCAGGCAACATAGGAAACCCGCGTTTTTTAATAACAACCTTGCCAATGCTGTTTTCCCGCAGGAATATATTTATTGATTTTAATGACCATGGCAATACAGTCTCTACTCTATATCCCTTCAGCAAAGGTGACTCAATTTCATTGTCACCGGTTAAATAAGCAATTTCATTATCAATGCGCGATAAACCATATTTGCCAGCCAGATGCGTAACTAATCCGGCACGTATAACAGCAACATCAGGTTCATACAGAAACTTTTCAATATCTGATATCTCAAAACTTTCCTTTTCTTTTGAGTCTATTGAAATAGCGGATGGTAAAACCGTGGCACGGCGATTATATTGTTTAAGTTCCCCACCCCACAATAACGTTTCCCGACATTCATGGTTAGAAGATAATAATTCAATTTCATAATCAGAAAAATCTGTAAAATCTATTGCCGGAGATACTTTAATAGCAATTTTACGCGATTTACGGGCAATATCAAATACCCAATTTAATGAAGGTGAATATTTATCCGGGTTTCTTCCGGCATTTTTTTCTGACCGGCGCGATGGGTCAATGAAGATATTAGCATCTGCGGGAATATCTATTTTCATTACATCATCACAGATAAACTCTATCTTATCTGACAAACAATACAAAGAAGCATTTTCCCGCGCGTATAATAAATTAATTTCATCTATATCAACGGCTATTACTTTTCTTAAATGCTTTGCAAGTTCCAGCATATCCCCGCCGATGCCGCAACACAAATCATACACTGTATCATTAGCGTCAAATCTTTTAGCACGATATCCGGCAATAATTTCGCTGGATGCCATTTCATATCCATCCCGGGTGAAATACATCAATTCACCAAATGAAAACTTTTTTACAGCTTTTCGACGAATTTCAACAATTGATAAAGCCGACTGAAACAACTCAGCCGGCATATCAAATTTATCTTTCATTCTCAGAATATCATCTTTATCATGATAATATTCATTCATTTTCTTCAACAGCATTTTGCCTTCATCAGTAATAAGAAAAGCTGCTGCCTGAAGATTATTCATTTACAAAAGTCATCCTTCGCATTTCCGCAAAACGACAAATAACTTCACCGGGTTCCAAAGCCGCAAGGCGATTCAATGAAAAATCTTCCACCGTATATGAGGCTAACACAGAACCGTAAATAACTGCCTTGCGCAGATTATTTTCACTTATATCATTCATTCTGGCAATATAACCTAACATACCACCTGCAAATGTATCTCCGGCACCAGTTGGGTCTTTCACCTCTTCTAACGGGAACGACGGAGCGACAAAGTAATTGTCTGCAGTCATCATAACCGCACCATGTTCACCTTTTTTAATCACCACCAGTTGCGGTCCGATTTCTAATATTTTTCTGCCGGCTTTCACCAGACTGGGGGTATTACATAACTGACGCGCTTCAGCATCATTAATGGTAACCGCGTTTACACGTTTAAATACTTCTATTACCTGGTCCTGACAACTATCTAACCAAAAGTTCATGGTATCAGCGACAATAAACTTGGGTGCGGTTAACTGGTCTAAAACTGCCAACTGTAGCGCAGGATGAATATTTGCTAAAAATACATATTCAGTATCTTTGAACTCATCAGGAATAACCGGGTTAAAATCTTCCAAAACATTTAAACGGGTATCCCTTGTATGTGCCTGATTCATATCGTATTCATAAAAACCTGACCACCGGAAAGTATTACCCGGCATTCTGGCAACGCCATCGGTATTTATATCACGATTATTAAAAAAATCTATATGCTCCTGAGGAAAATCTTCACCCACAACACCTATCATTCTGACATCAGTAAATATAGATGCCGCAGTGGAGGAATAACATGCTGCCCCACCTAAAACGCCGTTAACTACACCAAATGGTGTTTCTATATCATCAAGGCCAATAGACCCGACTATTAAAACCGGTTTTTTCGTACAATCGTTATTCATATTTTCTCCTTCACGGTTATATTTTACCTATTTTATTGGCATTATGCCATATTTGCGAAATTCGAGAGGAGTCATTTTCATATTTGCCTTAAACCTGCGTGAAAATACCACCTGTGATTCCTCACCTATTCTATTACAAATTTCCTTAATTGATAAATTTGTCTCTTTCAGCAACTGGCAGGATAAAATTATTCTTTTCCTTAAAATATATTGATACGGTGCTTGACCTATCTCCTGCTGAAATATTCTGCTCAAATGTTCACGGGAAATCTCCAGTTTATCAGCAACAAATGAGGCGTTAATGTTGGTACTGATGTTATCATTAATAATATCAATCGCTTTTCTTAATATCTGATTCTTACCATATTCACGTTGACTATCCATGCTATATATTAATGCTGTTAATACAGAAAATACCGCATCAGCACTTTCACCGGCAGTAATATGCGGGTCAAGACCATTAAAATGACGCCAATTCATTAGTTTTACAATTATTTCGTGATCTTTATTCAGGCTATATATATGTCCGTATCTGTTTATCATCTCATCAACAATTTTCACCGCGTTGTTCCCTTTAAAAGCTATATATATAAATACCCATGGTTCAATCGCGTTTGTCGGATAAAAATATTCATTATCAGCATCAAATATCTTACATAAAAAGCCTTTACCCGAACTTACTCTGTATTCAACATCTTTATGTTTGTAAACACCTTCTCCTGACAGCGTATATTTAAAAATACAATGATCTTCTGATGTGCGGTATTTACCATAATGGTGATAAGCATAGCTATTTTGCGTTTCTGATGCTACAGTAGCAACAACAGGCAAATCATCAAAAGGACGTATGGTTATAATGTTGGCGGAGAATATTATCACAGGTCACATTTTATCAAAAAATATCATATTATGTCACTTGTCAAGGCAAATTATTATCAGTATCATATTAATGATTTTGATTACAAATAGCATATTTTGCTAAAAGGAGCAGTAAATGGCAGATAATACTCTGGGACATATCGAGCATAGCCGACGGGCAAATCTTGGTATTTCTGAAGTTGTAGGGCGTCCTTTGAAAATTGTTTTTCTCGGTGCTGGAAGTGGTTTTCTGCAAAGCCTTTTTCCGGATGTTATGAATATTCCCGGTGCGGTGAAAGGTGAAATGGTACTGGTGGATATTGATGAACAACGTTTGGATTTAGCTGAAAAGTTCTGCAAAAAAGTTGTTGATAAAATGGATTCAAAATGGAAAGTTTCCGCAACAACAGACAGAAAAAAAGCATTGAAAAACGCGAATTATATCATTAATTGCATCGAAGTAAGCGGTGTCCAATGTGTTGAATTAGACAACGATATTCCATTAAAATATGGAGTTGACCAGTGCATTGGCGATACCACCGGACCGGGTGGTTTGTTTAAAGCATTACGGACAGTTCCTGTTTTCCTGGAAGTTTTAAAAGATGCCGAAAGGATTTGCCCTGATGCCTGGATATTGAATTATACTAACCCAATGAGCATCCTTTGCCTGGCGGCAGCACGGGTAAGTAGCGCAAAGGTTGTTGGGCTTTGCCACAGTGTGCAAGGCGCGAGTCATTCACTGGCAAGTTGGACAGGTGTGCCATATCACGAATTAAAATGGAACTGCGCCGGTGTAAACCATCTGGCATGGTTTACTGAATTATCACACAACGGAGTAGACCTGTATCCATTATTAAAACAGAAGGTATTGGACAACCCGCAGGAGTTTGACAATGATTTGGTAAGAATGGACTTGATGCATAATTTCGGTTACTACTGTACTGAATCAACCGGACATGATAGTGAATATTTACCATATTACAGAAAACGAAAAGATATTCTTGAAAAATATTGTCGAAGCGGTTACAGTGGTGGCAGCAGATTCTATGCGTCTAACTGGCCGGAATGGCGACAAAAATGCGACCAGTTGCGCCGTGACCAGATAGCAGGAACAGCAGATATAAAAACCGAACGAAGTTGGGAATACGCCAGTTATATAATTCAGGCAATGGAAACAAACGCGCCGTTTGTTATTTATGGCAACATGCCCAATAACAACCTAATTAGCAATTTAATACAAGATGGCGTTGTTGAGGTTGCATGCCTGGTGGACAGAAATGGAGTAAACCCAATCCATTACGGCAAATTAGCGTCGCAATGCGCGGCATTATGCGACTGGAATATGCGTTTCTTTGATTTAGCGGCAACAGCATGTATAAACAAGTCAAAAGAAACCGCCGCCCACGCGTTAATGCTTGATCCATTAACCGCGGCAGTTTGCTGTCCGGAAGAAATACGTCAGATGACAAATGAATTATTTGCCGCTGAAACTGATTTTCTGCAAGGTTTTAAATAAAGCGAAAATCTTTTCTGAAATTGACAAACTATAATAGTTAAAGACCGCATTATTTATATAATGCGGTCATATTTTATTCTTCTTCGTCACCGGGTTCTTCCTGGGTTACAATTTTCCATTGATAATAATCACGATTATTAACGCAGAAATCCCAAACTCTCATCTTTACAGCATGGATATTTTCTGAAAATTGCCACCAGTGTTCAGACAAAGATTTCCCCAAAGGCAAATAATATATTATTGTACCGATTACAATCCAACTAATAGTGCCGGATATAGTTCCATCTATTCCGCTAACTGAATGATAAAACAAACCGGTCTTTTCCTGTAACAATATTGGTAAACTATTCAGATTATAATTAAATCCTTTCATACCTAAGAGAGTCTGTAATAAATCCCATCCTGAATGTAGAGCAATTGGAATCCATATGGACGCGGATTTAAGCATTGCAATAGATAAAGCAAAACTCATTAATATCAAATTGATAATTTCAATAAAATTAACATTTTTAATATCAGGATTTTTCAGATAAACAAATATCATTGCAGTTATTAGTATTGCCGGGTATAAACCTACCCCACGAGCTAATGTTTGCAACAAGTATCCACGTAATACAAACTCTTCACCGGCAGTATCAATAATCACTAAGAAAATTAACCACGGAATTATAAAGTAGATATCGTTGTTTAAATGCTGAATAAATGACAGGGAGATGGTTTTAAATGATATTAACAGCAAGATTGTAACAATAGAAACGGTAATAGCTATCGCGAAACTTAGAAATAGTTTCTTTATCTGGTTTTTATTAAATTGAAATCCTAATGATACTGCCGACATCTTATCAAATATTCTCACCATCCATATAGACAAAGGAATGATGATACAAATTGTTACTATTCCCTGAAAAGTAATTTCTGTAAATTTATCAAATTCTTTAAACAAGGTATGCGTTATAATGTTATAAATCGCTGAATAAGCAAAACCGGTGAGAATAAAAAAAGTAAATATAAAGATTACAACACGCCAT
>CAZNLA010000088.1:0-14102 GCA_964573385.1 uncultured bacterium | reverse complement strand
GTTGTTATATCTGGAAATCTGGTGAAGACAAAATAGATGAGTTTGATGAAAATCTGAGTTTTATTAAATCAACTGAAGTGAAGTTTGTTGATTTTGAAAATACTAGTGTAAACCCATACGCTATCACCGCCACCCGCGATGATAAGATATTTTACATTACCAAAAATGCAGTATTGGTAAGCGATAGTTTGCAATAATTTGAAAACATCACACCTTATTTTAAATAGTGACGCGCGCGATTTATCCTCATTAACTTCTGGTTCTGTACAATTAGTTGTTACATCACCACCATACCCTATGATTGAAATGTGGGATGAGATGTTTATATCACAATCACCGGAAATAAGACCCGCAATTGATTCTTTTGATGGTGATTCCGCATTCGAATTAATGCATCTTGAACTTGATAAAGTTTGGCGCGAAATGTATCGCGTGCTATCCGATGGATCTTTTGCCTGTATTAATATTGGCGATGCGGTACGCACTCTGAGCGGCAGATTTCAATTATTCTCGAACCATTCAAGAATAACCCAGGCATGTAAAAGTATAGGATTTGATATTTTGCCGGTTATAATATGGAAAAAGACTACCAATGCTCCTAATAAATTCATGGGTTCTGGTATGTTACCTGCCGGCGCGTATGTAACCCTGGAACATGAATACATACTGATATTTCGTAAGGGTGGTAAAAGGATATTCGCTGCAACTGAAGATAAAGAGTTAAGAAATGAAAGCGCGTTGTTCTGGGAAGAAAGGAATAAATGGTTTTCTGATATCTGGGATTTATCCGGGGTTACACAAAAGATATCGGATGGAAAATCACGGCAAAGAAACGCGGCATATACTTTAGAACTTCCATACAGATTAATAAATATGTATTCATTAATGGGTGAAACGGTAATTGATCCGTTTGTTGGTACCGGTACAACATCAATCGCGTCAATGGCACTGGCAAGGAACAGTATTGGAGTTGAAATAGACAAGGAAATGGTATCACTGATTGCTACGAAAATAAATATTTGCAAAGATACCATCAATCAGAAAGTATCAGACAGGTTATCATCTCATGATTGTTTTGTCAGGGAGCATATCGCGAACAAAGGCGAGTTTAAATATGTAAATTCAAATTATGGATTCCCGGTTAAGACAAGACAGGAAAAAGAGATATTGTTTTATGCAGTTGATAATATATTACAAAATGATGATGAGTCCGAATTTATTGCGGAACATTCACCCATATCACCTGATTCCCGTATTTTACTGTCCCAAACTCTTTTTTAATTATGATGAACTTTGTTGCGGGTAATTCGGTGACAGACTACTCTGCGGGTAATTCGGCGACAGACTACTCAATAAAAATTAGTGGTATACATCTTGACAACTTAATATTAGACAAGTATTATCTTCTCAATATGGCAAGACTTGCGCGTATTATAGTTCCAGGTATGCCTCATCATGTCACACAGCGAGGGAATCGACGTCAGGATATTTTCTTTACGCCTGAGGATCGCGGTGTGTATCTCACCTACATGAAAAAATATCTTACCCGGTATGGATTGGATATTTATGCTTATTGCCTGATGACCAATCATATGCATTTCGTCGCAGTTCCTATTACTGAACTTTCTCTATCTCACACAATGCGGGATACACACACCGCTTATGCCGGTTACCGTAATTATACAGATTCTACTTGCGGTCATCTCTGGCAAGGTCGTTTTTTCTCTACTGTGCTCGATGAAACGCATCTTTGGGCAGCAATACGTTATGTAGAACGCAACCCGGTTCGTGCGGGGATAGTAGAAAATGCTGCTGATTACCCCTGGAGCAGTGCTACGGCACATTGCAATGGTACGCCAGACCCGATATTATCATCAAATTTTCCACCTCCTGATGCAATAGAGGATTGGGCAGGATGGTTAAGTACAGACAGCGATACCGATATATGGTATATACGCCAGCAAACCCATACCGGACGACCTTGCGGTTCACAAAAATTTTTCGAGCAGCTTGAAATATTGCTGCAAAGAGATGTTAAACCACAAAAAAGAGGCCGAAAATCGATATTAAAGGAAGGGAATAGTGAAGAAATTTGAATTGAGTAGTCTGTCACCGAATTACTCGAATTACGCAAAAGGCTAATTTAAAAGTATATAGCAGGTTAATTAATGGGCAGGATATTTGATATCCTGCCCATTTGTGATAAGATAGTTTGGATGAATAAATATGAGGTGATATATGAAAAAAGCTAAAAAAATTGGATTAATTATTCTGTTTTCAATTGTCGGCTTGATAATATGGCAATTTCTCAGTTACTACCTCTATGCCGGATTTGCCAAAGTAATGACCATAAATCATTTCGGGCCACCTTTTAACGATAAACATTATAAAATTGCATGTATTGATGATTACACCAGCAGCGAATTAGATGACTATCAGAAGTTTTGCGTCCAGTTAGCATTTTTTCCTTCTTTCCGTAAAGTATATTTTGGTAAAAATAATGTGCCATCAAGCCTGAAATATGAATACAAAGATAAGAAAACAGGAAAAATGATATTCTTTGAGTTCAAGAATGGATACATGTTAAGTTTTTCTAATCTTGATACCGGATACATGTGGCATCGCAGTTCATATTTTCACCAGGAAGGAATGATGGGAGGCGGCAGTTGTGAAGCAGTCTTTGTTTGGGTACTTGGCGGATGGTGGTTATACAATACTAAAGACGGTTTTATTATATGAAGACTACATTGGTGAGTGGTAGGGGAGCTGTCCTCAGCGCGACAGCGTTTTTTTTAATAAGACGAACCGGATGTAACGACAAATGAACTCTTAAAACACAACACCACCTTAAAAAAATGTCGCTATTTCGCTTATTTATACCATTATTCCGATTCATCGCGGGAGATGAGGACATCTCCCCTACCGGTGACCGATTCTTCTGATTTATGACGTTTATTATTTTAATTATTACTCATGGTGATTTAGCCGAATCTTGCTGTTTTGGCGCATGTGGCGGTCCACCAACTCTTGGCTTTAAATTCTTCTCTGATTCTTTTACCGGTATCCGCCAGAATGATGACTTATACAATGGGCCGGCAAAAAAAGCTTCTTTTCCTTTATCAAATATCCGAGTAGATATCTTTTCGCTGGCAGTGCCTGTTTTCCCGCAAACGGCATATAATTTGCGCTGAAATGGCCATCTTTTATCCTGAATTTCACTTAAATTATTCATAGCATACATTGGAAAGGTTGCGGCCCAACGGACATGTGTATTTATATTAACAGCCAGAATATCAACCTTTTGCATGTCGACAAATGCTGCTGATACAATGCCAATGCCTAACGGATTGCTGGCAACTTTATCAATAATTTCTGTGTCGTTTTTGCAATAAATACCGCGATACGTGCGGGCATCGCAGCTTCTGGTTGCTCCCGGTGTGCGCGGTACATAACTATTGTGATCGCGAGTACCACCGTCGCGGTAATATGCGCCAAAGCCACCCGGGAAAAAGAAATCTCCGGCTGTCATGGCGATTGCAGACCGGGTGCCGTCAGTTTTACTTTGCACATACAACTGCCAGTCATGGCGTGTAGCTGTGTAGTTTGCCGGCAGATGGTTTTTTGCTGCGCTGTTCAACATACCATAACCATCAGAATTAATGATAGTCTGTAAATTACGCCTGGTTATCAATCGCCAGAACTTTTTCGGATTAATAATCTGTTCTTTTACTTTTTTTGTAAGATCAAGTTCGATACCAGGCACTTTGATAGCGCAGTTTTTATTCACTATCACCACCATTTGATCAACACCAATTTGAATACTTAAACCACGTCGTGGGTCGACCTTTGGTAATGATCCGGTGGCAATACCTTCCAGATAATCAGACGGACGAAAACCGGTGGATAATGAACCTTTAAACTTATGCTGCTTATATCTGAATGAAGGAGATTTCAACTTTACAATATCACAAGCAAAATTAAGTATTGGCTGTGTAGCCGGATCACCACCAATATTTGTGCCAGATATATCATGAGTAACATCATTAAAAACAGCATCAACTTTATCATTAAATACAATTCTTGGTTTACGACTTAGTAAAGCATCAGGATTATCTACTAATCCAAGAATACTACATCTTAAAAATGCATGCATACTCTCATTATCAGAAGCATGCGTAGAACTATTTGTAAAATTATTTGAAGGTACTGAAGCTACATGTCCATCAATATAAGCAATATTTATTTTACCTAAATGTCGAATAATTGGTAAACCAGTTATTGTATAATATTCAGGATTAAAATTTCCAGCACTCAGCAAATATTCACCTATAATATCGCCACCATAAAATTTACTTTCTTTCGTAGCAGCAAAAGGTGTGCATGTAGATGAATCTGTTAACAAACCTACCTGGTCAGGTTTATTTATTGCTGTGATACTAATACCTGTACCATCTTTTTTCAATAAAAATCTATTGTAACCATAACTGATTGGGTTTTCAATTACTGAACATGTGTTCGGACAGGTGAAAAATTCACTTTGTTTGTTAGGATCAGTTACTCCTTTGAGATATTTGTTAATGTTTATTGCCCAACCGGTATATGTAATAGTGCCAATTTTATTTATTTTATTAATGCCAGGCATGCAGTCATGATGGTCTTGTGCATACATTTCAGCACCCATTGCCAACTGGTGAAGATTAGACAGGCATACTCCTGATATTTTATTCATACGATTTATAAACCTTGTCTGCGCATCCTGTTGCCATTTTTCCCGGTCAAATGAATATGGTTTTAAATATGTCATGTTTTGTTTATAAACAGGATATAATATGAAACCAAGTACCAATAAGACCAGCAATATCACCGCTATTTCCACTCGTCCTATTCCATTTTTAGCAAAAAACATAAATGCTCTCCAACATATTGCGTGTCATCATAATATATTGTTATACGGTAGATTGCAATGGTAATTCGGCGACAGACTACTCAATTCTAATTTTACCATAATTATCATCATTCAATTTCGATTTACGGCCTTTTTTGTGGTTTAAGATCTCTTTGTAAGTTATATAGGGTCAGCCACCTGACCACACTCTTTCAACCAATCTTATTTAGTTTGAATTCATTTTTAAACATTGTATGGAAATAGTTAAGTAGATGGTTTCACCTTATTTGTTGTGTAATTAAATAAAAAATAGGGAATGCTGTTAGCCAGCATTCCCTATTTTTTATTATGATGAACTTTGTTGTGGATTTGTATCGATAAACTCACGCAGTAAGTGGCGTTTTTTATGACCGCGTAATTTTTTCAATGCTTTGGCTTCAATCTGGCGTATTCTTTCCCGGGTTACTTCAAATATATGGCCAACTTCTTCCAGGGTTCTGGCATATCCGTCATCCAGGCCAAATCGCAGTTTTAACACGTCGCGTTCGCGGGTGGTAAGGGTATTCAGCACAGATTCCAGTTGTTCACGCAGTACTAATGTCATGGCGGCATCCACCGGTGATACCGCGTCCTGGTCTTCGATAAAATCGCCCAGATGGCTGTTGTCTTCTTCGCCTATAGGTGTTTCCAGCGATAATGGTTCCGGGGCAATCTTAAAGATTTCACCCATGCGATGTACCGCTTTCTGTTTTTCTTCTATTGATGAGAATGGTCCTTCCATTTCATCGGCTATCTCTTCCAGGCTTGGTTCGCGTCCAAGGTCCTGTACTAACTGGCGTTGTACCTTTACCAATTTATTAATGGTTTCAACCATATGTACAGGAATACGAATAGTGCGTCCCTGGTCGGCAATCGCGCGGGTGATAGCCTGGCGAATCCACCAAGTGGCATAAGTCGAAAACTTGAACTTTTTGCGATAATCGAACTTTTCAACTGCGCGGATAAGGCCGATATTGCCTTCCTGAATTAAGTCAAGGAAAGACATGCCACGACCGCTGTATTTCTTGGCGATGCTGACAACTAATCTAAGGTTTGCCTCGGTTAACCGTTTTTTTGACGATTCGCCACGGCTTACGACGCGTTGAATCCAATGGACGATATCACGGATAATCTCTATCGCTGTCCATTTTTGTACGATTTCTTCTAATTCCGGATTAGCTTCTCTTGATTTTTTAATTTTTTTAATATCGCTGGCAAGGGTTTTGTCGGTGGACAGGCTTTGAATTATTTCAGGAGGCCTATCGCCGTTTAACCGCATTTTATGATATAGCTTACCTACCCGCAGGGTGAATATTAATTCATCTTCTGTTTTATCCAGAATGTCGCGGGCATTGTAGCGGCTTCTTAATTGCTCTGCCTCTTCATCCTGTAATCCTTCTTCCTCGCCCCGGCTTTCTGACCGGAACTCTTCCCATACTTTTTTCAGGAATAGTTGATCGCGAATTTTCTGTTCATCAATTTCCAGACGTAAATCCTGGTATCTTTTCTCGCGGGATTCAAGGTCTTTCTTTGTCCTCGCGAATTGTTCTGCAGTCATATTTTCTTTTGATAATTGCCCGCGGCGTATAGAGAAGTCATTACTGCGCTGGTCCAGGAAAACAATAAAACGATCCCGGACTTCCGGCACTGTCATGCTCATCAGGTCGATATCGCTATTTCGCTTCACCATGTCGTCCAAAATATCCATTACATCATGGAGTTCGCTATTACTGCTTCTTTCCACCGCGTTTTCAATTTCAGCAATTTTGGGTTCATATCCCAATTTTTCAGTCGCGTAATTCCAAACATGCTGTAATTTCATCAGCAGGTTTAGTTTCTCCAGTAACTTGGCGTAATCAATCTCTTCTTTGGGTGTTAGTAATGGTACCCGTCCGATTTCTCTCAGGTACATCCGCACTGAGTCATCCGGTGGAATACCTTCAGTTGTTACAGCTTCTTCATCCGGAAGGTCTAACGTGCTGCCTGCCGCGGCAGCAGGGCTTGCGGCATCTGCAGGATCCGGTATTTTATCAACAACCTGAATACCTTCCTGTTGAACAGCTTCCAGAATATCGTCCATTATTTCAGCGGCATCTAAATCTTCATTTGTTAATAAATCATTCACTTCGTCATAGGTTATTATATTACCCTGCAGACGTGCATGATCTATCACTAATTTTTCCCATACAGCGTTTGGACTCTGATTGTTTTGCGGTTCTACCAATTCGTTCTCCCATGGGTAGTCAACTGAACACTATTGCACAGATATCTGTTAAAAATAATATGCATTTAAAACGGTTTTATACCCTTAACGTTTAATAATTTTCTTTAGTAAGTTGAAAATTCCTTCTTTTACGCAGAAAAAATAGCATTTTCCCCAATATTTATTCCAGATTTTATGTTATTTAATGAAATATCATAAAAAAATCCCGGCATTGCTGCCGGGAATGATAACTGTTTCGGGATTATCTTAATTATTATTTGTTTAAAATCGGGTCTTTAATATCAGTTGATTTAGTGGTGGTGGTATCATTTTTCAATGTTTTTTCAGTATTCATTTTCAAATTGTTGTTAACTACGTCAGGTTTAGGCTCAGTAATCTCCGGCAATACCACGTCAATTGTCGGGTTAAGTAATTTATCAACTTCTTTACGGGCAATTTCATTACCGGGTTCTTCCGCTAAAACTTTATTCCAAAACTTTAAGGCTTCGTCTTTTAAGCCTAATCTTTTTAAGGTATGGCCATACATATGTCGTTTTGGTGATGTTAAACCTAAAGCAACTGCTGTCTGAAACCAGCGTGCGGCTTCCTGGTCGTTTTTCTGGGTGAAGTAATAAAAACCGTATTCAAAATATGCGTCAGGGTTATTAGGGTTTGCAAGTATCATTTTATTGTAATAATTAATGGCTTCTTCATGTTTGCCTGTACTCCACAACAACCACCCGGCAACAGCATATTTCTCAACACCTTCATTATTTAAAACTATAGATTTGTCCAAAGTTGAAACTGTTTTTTCCCATTCTCCACGTTCAAACGATCTGTCCGCGGAGTATTGCTGCAAAGTCTCTAAATCTTTAACGGCAGCATTTGCCTGCAGTTGTGCGGCTTGTGGTGTTATTATTTGCAGGGTTTTAGCAGGCGCTAACGCGGATAGTATGTAATCAGTCTTTGTTTTCGCTTCGTCCGGAGATATTGGTCCACTGTTGGCAATAATCGCCAATGCGGAGTTTTTTGCCGGATCTGTTATTGACGAATTAACGGCACCAAATGTTGATATTGATGCGGCTAAAATGCCACAAATTATTATATTAAAACGAATCATTCCTGTTCTCCCTTTTTTAGGAACACTAACGCAACTACCATGGATTTAACAATTTCAACAGGCAGGAACTGCATGAAACTGACAATAAACGCTGTCGCCTTATCCGGAGTTGCTCCGGCGTACCATGCCCACCCGAATAATAATATTATACAGCAAGAAAGCACACTTGCAAACCATCCGGCGATAAATCTGGTTGATTTATGTTTTGACTTGATATTATTATACATATACCCGGCGGACAACGCCGCTAAAGGCATTGCAAACAGGTATCCTGCGGTAGGACTCATCAGATACGCGATTCCGCCACCTTTTGCGAAAACCGGCAATCCGGCAACACCTAACAATAAATATTCTAAAATAGCCATGGCCGCCATACGTGGGCCTAAAAAAACTGCCAATATTAAAACACCCATTGATTGCAATGTTATTGGTATGACCTGTGTCAATGATACCCGGGTTAATAAAACCATTGTTAACGCACCAAGGTTAACCAGAATAAAATTAATCGCCAACTTATCTCGACGTGCCAGCATCTGAAGCATATATGACATTAATACCCCTTTTTTCTACCGCTATTTTATACTCTTTATAACCCGATAACGTCAAGATGGTGGGGGAGTAATGTGGATTTTTTCATCATATGTCTCAACCCTGTTTCTGCCATTATTTTTTGCATGGTACAATGCCATATCAGCATTTTCAATCGCTTTATGAAAAGTATCATAAGAATACGCACAATCCAGACCGATGGATATTGTCAATTTCAATCCTTCTATTCCACAATTAACATCAGTTTCCTCAACTGTTTTTCGTATTCTTTCGGCAATACGGTATGCTTCGTCGGGTGGTATGAATGGCATAAGAATAAGGAATTCCTCACCACCCCAGCGTACCACCATGTCATATGTTCTTACCGCACCGGTTAATATGCCGGCAATGTGTTTCAGCGCGCAGTCACCAATTTCATGGCCATATGTGTCATTTACATGTTTAAAGAAATCTATATCAATTTGTAACAGAGTAACCGGATTTTCCTGTTGGCTGGAAAGGGTGAATAACGATGCTGCTTTTTGGTCAAAATGACGACGATTATATAATCCTGTCAAAGGGTCAGTACGTGAAATACCATCTAACTGGTCACGGGCAAAAAATAACTGGTCTATCAGTCTGTTGAATGAATTTGCCAGCATTGCCACCTCGTCACCACTTTTGATTTTGTATGGCATGGCAGCAGAACTGTTAACATCCATATTGCGAATATAACCGGAAAACAACTCCAAATTATGCGTTATCCTACTGGAGATGATATAAATTACTAACGCACTGCCAATAAGGATAGCTATGATGAAAAAAATGAAATATAACCGGAAATCGTTAATCGGTATATATAAATCATCTAATAAATAGTTACTGGCTAATACCCAACCGGTGCTTTTTAAATGGGTAAAGGTAGAGAATACTTTTTCCTGGCGTAAATTAGTTGATTCATCCCCACCTTCAAAACCTTCATAAATAGCTTTATCCAATAATTCATTTATACCATGTTTAACATTCTTTGACATTATCATTTCAATATCTTTATGGAAAATGTATATACGGTCATTGTTACATAAATACATGTACCCGGTTTTACCAATTCGTGTATTTAGTCTCGTTCGCAAAAATCCATCATTATTTTCCAGATTAATAGCACCGGCAATAACATTTGTTATTTCACCTTTGTTATTATAAATCGGATAAGTAATCATTATCGCCGGATTATGTTTTTGGGGGTCAAGTAGAATCGGGTCGCTTATAATAGCTTGTTTTTTCCTGATGGTATCAGATACAAAGGTGTGGTTATTACCGCTGAAGTTTTTCATCGATTTATTTGAAAAGTTAGCCGTTATTCGTCCTTTTTTATCAAAAACAAATATGCCTGCGTCAAAAAACATGCGTGTAGAGACGCATCCTGCGATTGTTTTAGAAATATGTTGTTTATTGGATGATATTGATTTAGACAATAATTTAAGCATTTTTTGTGCGGTGTGAAATTCATTATCTATATCACGGGCAGTAATTTGCAGAAAAGCGTATTGTTCAGCGGCAACCCTTGCTTTTAAATGATATTTAAAAGATGAATAGACCCAACACCACACTATTGATAACATTATAGTTAAAAATAGCAATATTGCCAAAATTAACTTAGTTCTTATCCCCATCACTATTTTAGGTGCTGATCCTTTACTCATATCAAATTATAACACTATTTTAGCAAGTTGTAAATATTATATAACGAAATAATTTAAAATTTATTACAATAGTTTATTTTAGAAGTATTGTATACCAGGGCATTATCTCACTCACATGCTGAATATTTTACAGGACTTTAGCCTTTAAATTGAAATATCCTTAAAATAATATTATAGAGGCTCTTGCAAAACCTTTCTGAATTGTAGGGAATGCCGTCCCCGGCATTCCGAAAATAGAGAGTTTCTATCTCAAAGAGGAATGCCGGGGACGGCATTCCGTACAGATAAAATAGAAATAATTAGGTTTTGCAAAAGCCTTTATAATTAATAATTTCTAAATTTTGATTGTATTTTTTATATAACCATAGTATTATATCTTCACTTGAACGATTTTACGAATGAATCGGTGACAAGGAGAGTCTGCTATGATAGATTTTCAATATCTATTAAATTATAAGTTTAAAGTAATGAACAAAAAAAGATTAATATCGATTTTAATAATTATCGGTTTGACGGCTGTGATTTTTATACTCAATTATCATCCAACAATTACTGTTATAACAAAAAAGAATCCGCGTGACGGTGCCGATATGGTTTGGGTTCCGGCAGGACCATTTATGATGGGTTCTCCTGAAACACGTCGAAAAGTAATTTTAGATGGTTTTTGGATATATAAATACGAGGTGACAGTTAAGCAGTTTCGTAATTATTGCAAAAAGAATAAATATCATTATGATTGGAAGAAAAACCAACCAACATTTGGTTGGCATGATGAGAATCCAATGACAAATATGAATTGGGATGATGCTGATTCATATTCGAAATGGGTAGGTGGTTCATTGCCAACTGGGGCGCAATGGGAAAAAGCTGCGCGTGGGAATGATGAACGAGATTTCCCATGGGGAAATAAATGGAATGTTGAATGGTTTAATAACGGTGCAAATCTTATTAAAATTGACGCTGTTACATCAGATAAGGCAGTAATCAGACATGGTGGGTACTTTCCAAAAGATTGCAGTCCGTATGGAGCTATGGATATGGAAGGCAATGTTGCAGAACTAACATCTGATGCAATGAATGAACTAATTGATATTCATATGTATGTAAAACTAATGAGTGGAGTAAACCCCAATATTCCCGTAACACAGAAAACTGAAGCTGTTTTAATGCGTGGTGGAGATTTTGATTCTATACCCTACGGTTTTCCAACATTTGGCAGCACAATGGATCCATCATTATATAGCTATCGTTATCACACAAGATCAATCGGATATTATGCCATTGGTTTTCGTTGTGTGGTTCCGTAATAATGTGTTCTATCCCTTGCATTTTTGCTTTCTGTATAAAAGTGGCGATACAAGAAATTAAATCACTTATATTTTGGTTTAATATAATTAAAGGAGATTATGATGCTTAAAAATATATGTTTATTCATATTTATGATGTTTTTATCCTTAACGATGTTAGCGCAGACAGTGTCTGCGGCTGATTTGCCGATTCTTGTAGAACGAGAAGAAAAAATATCTGCAGTATTTCCTCAAAGCGACACGAAATTATGGATGGTTACTGATAAAGGATTGTTTGAATTCGATACAAAAATAAAAAAAATAAAAATAATGGTTGATACAGATAAATCAAGTCAATTCATCGCTAGTAGTGTAACTCTTGGATTCGGTGCTTATACGATTAGAGAAAAGAAAAAAGATGGTACTTATATATATCACATTTATGATGGTGATGTTATTCATGATATCTCGTCGAAACTTTTTATCAATCGTTTAGATTATTGTAAATCTGCACAAATGGTATTTTTTGAAGGATATACTGATAAAGAAGAAGAAAATCATCAAGTATCCATGTTTACAGATATGGCTGGTAAACCTAATATTGATTTGTCGAAACGATTAGTTCAAGACTTAATTATTATACCAGTAGATCAGGATCCTTCGTTCATTGTAGGTTTTAATATCTTCATGGAAGTCAAAAATGCAAAGGTTGTTTGTGCTCGTATTAATAAAAGTGGTGATGTGTTGTGGGAGTTTCCTATTGATGAAGGATACCAGATTAATGCCATCAGTGTTGCGCCAAAAAGAGACACGGTCGTTGTAATTGCAGATCATCTTGTACCACCGGTTAGTCGTGTTTTAGGAGATAATGGACCTAAATTATGGCTATTGCGGTTGTCAGATGGGAAAATTTTGAAAGAGGTAGTCGTTATTGGTGGTGGTGTTAATCGGATATCATTGTCACCTTCTCAAGAATACGCAATTTTATTCGGTAACGGTGGTTATATGTGTGTGGTACGCATACCAGAGTTAACAATTATTCGTGAATTAAAACGTTATGATATTGGATTTGGCGTAGACGATGCTGTTGTTACGGATACCAGAGAAGTTATTTATTATTTTCGTCCGTTCTCTGTAGAAGGTAAAGCAACTATTAATTTAATTAATAAAGAAGGTAAAAAAATAATTGTCTGGGAAGGTGAATATATACAGGATGGCAATTCATTCTTAGGTCGGGTTCTTGTACAACTTCCTAATAAAGATATCTTATTTAGACGTGGTAATCAAGTGTTAAAACTCACATTTTGATAATGATTTAAAATGCAGTTAACATCTTTATTTACAGTTATAACATTTTTTTTAGTTAAGTATTTAATTAAGTAGTCTGTCTGTAAACCGAATCAAAAAAAATGTTGATAATTTTAAATTAAAATATAAAGGTAAAGTAGAAGTTGATGTATACGCAACAACAACAAAAGGTAATTTGTGGACATTAACTAAAGAAGCTAAAAAAGCACCAATAAAAAAGTAAGGTTTTAGGGATGTGATAATGACTGACTTTGAATTTTTCAGAACAACATATTTTTCTTTTAGAATTAATGTAGAGAGTATCTATAAAGAAATCTCGTGTGATGAAAGACTAATTCCGTATACTGATTTTAAAAAAGAAACCAGTTATATTCTTGATGAATTATATAGAGATGATGATGATATCGAGATTTTTTTACTGTATCTGGCAATTCTTTGTTATGCAATTAGACATAACAAAGAACTACCAATTGATGTGAAAAATGAAATGAAAAAAATGATTACCAGTGATTATTTTAATAATAATATTGAGTGGTTTATGGATGATGAAGATTATGAAGATATTGTTAGAGATTTTGATATTGTTAAGGTATACTTATCAAGATTAAACGAACTGTAACATGTTTTGATAATTATATAGAAAAAGATATAATCATAATGTGGAAACATTGGTATTAATAAAATGAGATTTATTTATTTAATTCACAGTCATTTTTCTCTCTCGTTTTTTATGTATTGTAGACAAACGATTCAAAGATTGTTTTCACTTACTTTACTGTAGTTGCTAATGGTATCTGTTTCGTTTATATACTAAAAAACAGAAATTATCTGTTTCTAATATTGATAATATCAAGAAAATAATAGATATTATATACCAGAGTAACGGTTAATTTATAAGTGTAACAATTGCACTTCTTAGATGAGGAATAAATGACAGAAAATATAACAGAAAAGTTGAAAATCTTGCATAAAAATTGCAAGATAGATGGATTGATGAATTCTCTAATTCATATCCCTGCCGGTGAATTTC
>CAZNLA010000087.1:0-14176 GCA_964573385.1 uncultured bacterium | reverse complement strand
TTTGAAATCCCGCAATACGGCACCGGTGCAATAGCGGGTACTTTCGTCAGATGCGTGGTTTAATTCCAGCCATCCTTTCTCAGTGCGGATGGGGGCAGCACCACAACCTACACGTTCGCTGTCCCATAATCCGGGACGTGGGCCGATAACATGCTGGTGGTGTCCCCAATCCTGCAGATTGTCTGATGACGCAATCCACATTGACGGCGAACCCAATTGTTTCATTGATGGTCGGTGAAACGCGTAATATCTGCCGTTAATCTTCTCCGGGAAAATGGCGATATCTTTGTTGTCTGGCGCAAATATTATCCCCAGTCTTTCATAGCTTTTAAAATCCTGTGTTCGCGCCAGCGATGTTAATACCCCCAGTAACGATATCGCGCTGTAATTAATGTAATACCAGTCGTCAATCAGGGTAATTCTGGGGTCTTCTATGCCGTATGTTTCATACCTGTTATCCGGCAACATGGCAGGTTTTTCCGCAATGGTAAAGTTTTGCCCATCGCTGCTTTCCGCCAATCTAAGATGGCTGATGCTGGTCAGGTATAATATCCCCTTGTATATAAATAATCGCGGGTCATCCATATTCAATTCCGGGTCGTCCAGTTTAATATATAATGGTTCAATCTGTCGTGTGTCCGCGTTCATTGTGGCGGTTGCTACATACCCCGGTCGTGGCACCGGACGTTCCGCAACACGAATAAGCAATAATGTTTTGCCATTATAACGAGTGGCACCGGCATTAAATGAACACATAACTTCAAAATCCGGTCGGGACGGTTTCACCATATCAGGTGTCACAATTGGGTTGTTATTAAAACGTGTAATCATATAAATCTCCATTTTCATTAAATATACCAAATTAATTTACAACATTCAATTTATGGTGTGGTACTCAATTTTCAGACGTGGTCACTGAGCTTGTCGAAGTGACCACGTCTGAAAACCGAAAATCAACACCTGTTATCAACATTAAAACCGCTAAATAATACAAAAATTAGCCAATTTCTATTGACAATGCTATCCCTACAGGTATATTATTTCACCATAATAAAAGGGTTGATGGTGTCAACCTTATTTATTTCATTATTTGTGTGGATTAGCCATACAAGGGGACAAAAATATGAGAAAAGTAATTCCTGTTCTTGCTATCATGATATCACTATTTGCCATGTCATTCGCGCAATTGGCTAATAGTGCCTGGCCGATGTTTGGTCAGAATAATCAGCATTCTTTTCGCAGTGCGTATAACGGGCCATCAACCCCCAAATTATTGTGGGTATATGATATGGTGTTAGGTGCATATCCCAGTCCGGTTTTAGCAACTGATGGTACTATCTATTCCGGTTCTATGAACTTTAAGTTTTTTGCTTTAAAGCCAGATGGCACAAAAAAATGGGAATATACATCAACACAACGGGTACAGGGCAGTGCCGCGGTTGCAAAAGACGGTACCGTATACCAGGGTGTTGATGATGGCAATCTTAACGCATATAATCCGGATGGTACTGTTAAATGGATATTTAAATCCGGTACTACCATTAATGGGACAATAGACTCCAAACCGGCAATCGCTAATGACGGTACCATTTATGTTGGGTCAAATGATAAAAATGTTTATGCCATTAATCCGGATGGTACCAGAAAATGGGCGTTTCTCACCGGTGGTTTGGTTAATTCCGGACCGGCAATTGCTACCGATGGCACTGTATATATCGGGTCATATGACAAAAATCTTTATGCTTTAAACCCGGATGGCACCAAAAAGTGGTCTTTTACCACTGGCGATATGGTTCAGGCCAGTCCTTCAATTGCCCTGGATGGTACCATCTACATCGGATCAAACGACTCAAAACTATATGCCTTAAAACCGGATGGTACACTGAAGTGGTCATACACCACCGGCGGTGCTGTTGCTGGCAGTGCAGGCATTGCTGCCGATGGTACCATTTATTTTGGGTCTGATGACAACAAAGTATATGCGTTAAACCCAGACGGCACATTAAAATGGTCATACACAACCAAAGATGGCGTTCATTCATCCCCGGCTATCGGTGCTGATGGCGTCATCTACATACCTTCTACCGATGCAAATATCTATGCGATAAACCCGGATGGCACTAAAAAATGGTCATACCAGGTGGGCTTTTCAATACAATCATCACCATCAATTTCTGCTACCGGCGTCCTGTATGTCGGTTGTCAGGATGGAAAATTCTATGCCATCGGTAATGGTACCACCACAACAACATCAACTATAACTGTCACCTCACCCATCGGTGGTGAAGTATGGAAAGCAAACACTAATAATAACATCACCTGGACATCTACCGGTAATATCAGCAATGTAAAGTTAGATTTATATAAGGGTGGTACTTTATATTACAATATTAATCCCAGTGTAAAAAATAATGGCAGAATGGGTTGGATGTTTACTCCGAAATCGACAGTTTCAGGTACTGATTACCGGGTTAAAATAAGCGATGTTGCAGATACGACTGTCAGTGGACAAAGCCCTGCTGATTTTGAAATTATTTCCGGCGGAACAACAACACCAACAATTTCAATAACATCACCCAATGGCGGCGAACAGTGGCAGCAAAACACCCCGCATCAAATAACCTGGACATCGACCGGTATTACAGGTAATGTGATAATAGAATTATTTAAGGGTGGTGTATTTGACAAAAATATTACTGCAACTGCGCAAAATACCGGTTCATTTGCCTGGACTGTTCCACAGACGCAAACAGCAGGTACTGATTATAAAATTAAAATAACATCTGCTGCGGATGTGACCATCACCAGTCAAAGTGCAGCCAATTTTGCTGTTACCGCCGGTAATACAGTAACACCCACTATCACCATAACATCACCCAATGGCGGCGAACAGTGGCAGCAGGGTACTCCACATCCAATTACCTGGACATCAACCGGGAATATCAGCAATGTTAAAATAGAATTGTTAAAAGGTGGTGTATACATTTACACCATTAGTGCAAATGTGCCCAATTCAGGTTCATTTGTATGGACAGTTCTTCCTAATCAAACAGCGGGTATTGATTATAAGATTAAAATTTCTGATGTCGCAGATCCAACTGTTACCAGTCAGAGTGCTGCTGATTTTGAAGTTACCGCCGGTAATACCGTAACGCCAACTATTACCATAACCAGTCCCAATGGTGGCGAAAAATGTCAACAGGACAGTAACCAGACTATAACCTGGACATCAACCGGTAATCCGGGAAATTTACGAATAGAACTCTTTAAAGCGGGAGTATTTCTTTGGGTTATTCGTGATATTGCACCAGATACAGGTACTTGGCGCACAATATTCCCTGCTGCTGTTACCCCGGTCGGTACAGATTACCGGGTAAAAATATCAGTGATAGCAGATCCTACTATCACCACCACAAGTGCTGCCGATTTTGAAGTGATTGCCGGTAATGCTGCAACACCAACCATCACCGTAATATCACCAAATGGTGGTGAAAAATGGCAGCAAGGCAAATCACAAAATATTCTATGGACTTCTGCCAATGTAACCGGTAACGTAAAGATAGATCTTTATAAAAAGGGTGTTTTCAGCAGTACTATTGCAGCAAGTTTGCCAAACACCGGCAACTGTACTGCAACTATTTCTGCTGCCATTACACCAGTTGGTACAGATTACCGAATTAAAATATCCAGCGTAATAGACCCTGCAATTAATAATATGAGTGCTGCGGATTTTGAGATAACCGCCGCCGGTACCATCACCAAAGCACAGTGGCCAATGTATCACCATGCTATCCAGCATACCGGTCGTAGTCCATATAATGGTCCTGCTAACCCGGCACAGCAATGGACCCTTGTAACTGGTAGTAGTATACATTCCAGTCCCGCTATTGCGGCAGATGGCACTATTTATATTGGGTCATGGGACAAAAATCTATACGCAATGAACCCGGATGGCACAAAAAAATGGTCATTTGCCACTAATGATCGCATATGGTCTTCACCGGGTATTGGTGATGATGGCACTATTTACATTGGATCAGATGATAAGGTATTTTATGCTATTAATCCTGATGGTACACAAAAATGGAAATATGATACCGGTTCAAGAGTTGCAGGTAGTCCAACATTTGCACCAGACGGTACAATATACGTTGGTACTGATGGCGCCAACTTGCATGCGTTTAATCCGGATGGAAGATTACTATGGACATTTGGCACTACAGATGCTATTTATTCAACCCCGGCTATCGGTGCTGATGGTACCATTTATGTTGGTTGTTATAATAATACATTTTACGCCCTTACCACTGCTGGTCTGTTAAAATGGAAATTTTCCGCATCAAGTTATTTCAGTTCCAGCCCTGCTATAGCAACTGATGGAACAATTTATGTTGGGTGTCATAACGGCAAGGTTTACGCGCTTAATCCTGATGGTACACAAAAATGGGCATTTGCCGCTGGTACAGGTGGCGAAGTTTATTGCAGTCCTGCTATCGGTGCTGATGGTACTATTTATGCCGGTTCTACTAATAATAACTTTTATGCAATTAACCCGGATGGCACGCAAAAATGGGTATTTGCCGCTGCTGATATTGTTTATACCAGTCCATGTATTGATGCTAGTGGTGTCATTTATATTGGCGCGGGAACAAAAGATCGCAAACTTTACGCGATTAATCCGGATGGCACACAAAAATGGTCATTTACTACCGGAGGTCAAGTTTATTCCAGCGCATCAATAGGTGCAAATGGAGTTTTATATTTCGGGTCATATGATAATAAATTTTATGCTTTAGGTACCGGTGGAGCGGTTCAACCCGGTATCACCATAACCAGTCCTAACGGTGGCGAACAGTGGTCACGCGGTTCGTCTCAGAATATAACCTGGACATCCACCGGCATAACCAGTAATGTTAAAATTGATTTGTTTAAGGGTGGTGCATTAGACAGTATTATCGCTGCCAGTGTAGTAAATAATGGCACATACAACTGGACTATACCTGCAACCCAAACAATTGGCACTGATTATAAAGTAAAAATCAGTTCAGTAGTTGATACAACCATCACCAGCCAAAGTGCAGCCAATTTTGCTGTTACCGCCGGTAATACGGTAACGCCAACTATCACCGTAACCAGTCCCAATGGTGGTGAACAGTGGTTGAAGGGAAGCGTGCACCCGATAACCTGGACATCAACCGGCAACCCGGGGAATGTTAAAATAGAGTTATTCAAAGCAGGTGTTTTAAATATTGTCATTACAGCAGATGTTACTAATAATGGGACATATAACTGGACTGTACCGGCGACACAAGCGATTGGTACAGATTATCGGGTAAAAATAAGCGAAGTAGCGGACGCGACAGTAACCGGTCAGAGCGCAGCGGATTTTTCTATTACCGGTGGTACCACCACCACATCGCCATGGCCAATGTTCCGACATGACCTTCTGCATACCGGACGCAGCCCATACAATGGTCCGGCAACCGCTGCGGTTAAATGGTCATTTGATACCGGTGCCGTAGCATATTCCAGTCCAGCTATTGGCGCGGATGGTACTGTTTATGCTGGTTCTAACAATGGCAACGTTTACGCTATCAATCCTGATGGTACAAAAAAATGGGCATTTAAAACAGGCGACTTTATTCATGCCGGTCTGACTATAGCCCCGGATGGTACGGTCTACGCGGGGTCGCATGACGGAAATATGTATGCTATCAATCCGGATGGTACAAAAAAATGGTCATTTGCAACCGGCAGTTTAGTAAGATCAAATGCTACTATTGGTTTAGACGGTACTATCTATTTTGGATCACAGGATAATAAAGTATATGCGCTTAACCCAAACGGCACACTGAAATGGTCTTTCACCACCGGTGGCTTCGTTGATTCTACCCCAGCAATTGGTACTGATGGCACTATTTATGTAGGCTCTTTTGATCAAAAACTTTACGCGTTTAACCCTTCCGGCACTGTTAAATGGTCATTTGTCTCCGGTGGTGGCATATATTCCAGTCCTGCTATCGCCTCTGACGGTACCATATATTTTGGTACACAAACCAGTCAGGTTTATGCTATAACCTCTGCCGGCACACTAAAATGGAAATTTAATGCTGGTGGTGGGGTATATTCCAGTCCTGCTATTGGTGCAGATGGTACCGTATATTTTGGGTCTAATGATAGTCATTTATACGCGTTGGCACCGGCAACCGGCACGAAAAAATGGGATTTTTTTGCTGGTAGTTGGATATACTCCAGTCCAGCTATTGGTGCAGATGGTACCGTATATGTTGGGTCTGATGATAAAAAACTTTATGCCATTAACCCGGATGGCACGCAGAAATGGGCATTTACCGCTGGAGCAGTCATTGGTTCCAGTCCGGCTATCGGATCTGATGGCACTATATATTTTAGTTCTTCTGATCACAAGATTTATGCCATTGCCACTGGTGGTACTGTTCAACCCGGTATCACCATAACCAGTCCAAACGGTGGTGAACAATGGTCGCGTGGTTCGTCCCAGAATATCACTTGGACATCCACCGGTATAACCGGTAATGTTAAAATTGATTTGTTTAAAGGCGGTATTTACGTAAATACCATATCATGGGCCACACCTAACTCCGGTTCATTCAACTGGACAGTAGCAATGGTAAATGCCCCCGGAACAGATTATAAAGTTAAGATTACATCATTAGCAAACACAGCGATTACCAGCCAGAGTGCCGCAGATTTCGCCATTACATCAACCACCACCACGCCAACCATTACTGTTATATCGCCAAATGGTGGTGAACAATGGCAACAGGGAACAACCCATAACATTATCTGGAGATCTACCGGTGTTACCGGCAATGTAATGATTGAATTATACAAAACCGGCGCATTGGACAGTGTAATATCCGCGACAGTTGCCAATACCGGGTCATACAGTTGGACAATACCGGGGACACAGGTAGCAGGCACAGACTACCGCGTAAGAATAAGTTCAGTTGCAACATCCACTGTTGCCAGCCAAAGCGCTGGTAATTTTGCCATTACCGCCACCGCGCCGGTTGCGTCAATTGCCGTAACCTCGCCAAATGGTGGCGAAAAATGGGTACAGGGCAGTGCGCAGAATATCACCTGGACATCAAACAGCATAACCGGAAACGTAAAGATAGACCTGTATAAAGCCGGCACCATCAGCAGTAACATTACTGCCAGTGTGGCAAACAGCGGAACGTATAATTGGACAGTGCCAGCAACACAAACAGCAGGGACGGACTATCGCGTCAGAATTACTGCTGTAGCCAACACCAGAGTATTTGACGACAGCGACGCCGATTTCAGCGTAACCGCCACCGTTAAAACCCCCGGCGTGCCGGTACAGGTTTCGCCGGCGAATAATGCTGCTAACGTAAAATCACCGGTTACCATCGCCTGGTTGCCGGTATCCGGTGCTGTCAGTTATGAATATGAATTATACAGTGCCGCCAGTGCAACCGTGCCGGTGGAGACGAATGTGGTTACCACGACATCCGCGGTTATTCAATTAGCGCTAACAGATGGCACAAAATACAGTTGGCGGGTACGGGCAACCAACGCCAGCGATATCAGTAGCGCGTATTCATCGTTGTGGGCATTCACCACCACCATTTCGGTGGCACCATTGAACGCGCCAACCCTTATCACCCCGGCAGATGGCGCAATTGATGTGCCGTTGAGTACATTATTCACATGGTCGCCTGTTACAAATGCCATCGCTTATGATATTGATATTTCAACCAATGCCGATTTCAGTAAGAAAGCTACGTTGTCAACGACAAAAACCAGCATCACAGCAACACTTGCCAATGTCACCATATATTATTGGCGGGTACGCGCGAAACAGGGCAACAACGTTAGTCCGTGGTCAACGGTTAACACCTTCACCACCATCGCCTTCGTCCCGACATCGGGGTTAGACGCGGCGATATCAAACTCCAAGGTTGGCAGCCAATTAATGGGCGTTGGGGTAATAAACGATACCGGCGATTTCCAGACAGTACAATTAGATATGCCGATAAATCGCCAAAACGAATACTATATCGTAGTGAAAAATACCGGTAACCAGCCCGACAGTTTCCTTATCTCCAGCACATCCACCATCGGCAGTAAATGGAAGGTAAATGTTTTCGATATCAGCGGAATTAACCGTACCGTGAAAGTATTTAACAGTGGTTGGACATCATATGCAGTAAAACCCGGAGAAAGCGTACAGTTAATGCTGAGATTCGCCGCGGTAAGCGGACAGGTAATCGACGCAACCAACCCACCAACACAATCCATAACCATTAAAGCCCAATCGCTAAAAGACCTGTACAGCGGTTCCACCACCCCGGCATCCGACACCGTAATAGCAACCGCGGTATTGGTAAAAAGATTTGGCTTGTAATAGGTGAACATTGATCTTCCACCAAAATAAAAAGCCCCTCTCCTTCGGGGAGGGGTTGGGGTGGGGCTGTTTGGGTGAAGGCAATATTATAATTCCAGAGATTTGTTATGAGCAAAAAAGATAAAATAAATAATTCTTCAGATTTATCTTCAGACGACTCTAACTTATATAAAACTGCTAATCTATCAATATGGGAACTATTAAAACCACGGTCCCGCGAAATGAGAAAAGAATCGACTGTTGCTGAAGATAAATTTTGGCAGGCAGTTAGAAATAAAAAATTAGGCGTTTCCTTTAGAAGGCAACACGCAATCAACCATTATATTGCAGACTTCGTTTGTTTAGATAAAAAACTTATTATAGAAATTGATTGGTCAATACACGATATTAAAATTGAAAGTGATGAAGAGCGAACAGCCTATTTAAATAGCATAGGTTATCACATAATTCGCTTTAAAAATGAAGAAGTTATAAATGATATTGAGTCGGTTAAATTAACTGTTATTGAGGTATTGGGTAAGATAAATATTAAATAAGTGGGAGTTGGTGAAGTTCCTACCTTAATTTGTGAATATTGGGATTGTGGTAATTGGTAAAGCCCCACCCCAACCCCTCCCCGAGGAGAGGGGCTTCTTCATTGTAAGTTTTGTGGTTTTTGGATTTGTTTGAATTTTAAATAGGTGGCAATTGAAAAAAGCCCCTCTCCCGCGGGGAGGGGTTGGGGTGGGGCTGTCTGATGAAGGCAAAATTATGATTATTAGCCGGGGTGAACATCGAACATCGAACACCCAACTTCCAATTTTGAATAATTTGACATTCAAAATTCCACCAATATAAATAGCCCCTCTCCTACGGGGAGGGGTTGGGGTGGGGCTGTCTGGTTGAGGCAAAATTTTGATTATAAGCCGGGGTGAACATCGAACATCGAACACCCAACTTCCAATTTTGAATAATTTGACGCTCAACATTCCACCATTATAAATAGCCCCTCTCCTCGGGGAGGGGTTGGGGTGGGGCTGTTCGGGTAAAGGCAAAATTATGAGTATAAGCTGGGGTGAACATCGAACGCTCAACATCCAATATTGAATAATTTAACATTCAAAGTTCCAACAAAATAAATAGCCCCTCTCCTCGGGGAGGGGTTGGGGTGGGGCTTTCGGGTGAAGGCAAAATTATGATTATAAACCGGGGTGAACATCGAACATCGAACGCTCAACATCCAATTTTAAATAATTTGACGCTCAACATTCCACCAAAATAAAAAACCCCTCTCCCGCGGGGAGGGGTTGGGGTGGGGCTGTTTGGTTAATACAAAATTTTGATTTACCTTACCCTATACAGAACTTTTCACTATCTCCAATGCTCTTACCGCTTCCATCATGGTACAGGTTTCGGTATCATTTATTGCTTTTTCCAGAAATGGTTTACTGGTTGGGGATGCTAATTTGCCCAGTGTTTGGGCGGATGCTGCCCGAACCATGTAATCTTCTTTTTGATTTAATACATATTCGTGCAATATATCCAATGCGTTTTGGTTACATATGCCGATGTTGCCAATGGCGATGATGGCGGCTTGTTTAATGCGACCACGGCGATGCCAGGCATCGCGGGTTTCATCTGTTGTTCCGGTCGGCAGATTAGGTTCATTTGCGTATGGTGAACCTGCCGGTGCACCGCCATAATCCGCATCCTGAGTATAAATTGGCGCGGAGTTTTCATCATGCAGAATTTTTACCAGTGCATCTATTGCGGTTGTTCTTTTACGGTCGCCAATTGCCACTATGGCGGCATAACGTATTTGCCAATCTGCATCTGTCATTGCTGCCAGCAGCATATTATACGATTCGTCGTCTGATGCCTGTCCGGCGGCAATACATTTTTCCATATTCTCAAAACGTTTGTACATCTTATTCTCTCCCATTCATCAGGTCGTAGTTGAATTCCCAACTGTTTTTTGTGCTGGTTATCAATATTTTTCCGTTGGTATATCCGGCATTTATTAATAATTCATTTTCATCAGGAATTATTACTGCCGGTTTACCAGAGAATCCTGTACCACCGCGGTCATCTGTGCCATATTGGCTTATGCCACATTCGCAGACAACTACTATTTCAATATCTTTCCCTTCTATATCGGGCATTTTTACCTGCGGGCATAATAATTCTGATCTTAAGATATTGCTATCAAGATTAATTTCTTTACCATTAATCCACAACCGCGGATTAATCATTAATTTGGGCAATTGCAACCACCATTTGTCGGATTTCGGTGTGGATATTGTTTTTCTGTACCACCATCGCCGCGCAACCGGTAATTCTGCCAACATAAATGCGGGCATGGTGAATGGTAACGACAGGGTTGATTTCTGTAGAAGTTGATTTGCCTGTGAAAATTCCAATGGTGAACTTTCTGCTATTACCTGCCAATTTGTCGATAAATCTGCTGCCTCACGGCGGGTGTTTTCTGGCCATGCCAACCATAACCAACGGCCTTCTTTGCTCCGTTGATGAAAATTAACCTGTACTGATTTACCGTCTAACCTGTCGGGGTATCCATCGATAACTTTTATGGTTTTTTCGTCCGGGCCATATAATGGTATCAGATGTAATCGAATCCCTTCCGCCGTTTCAATAGTTACGCCATTGTATGAATTAACCTGGTCAGGCCTGAAATACCACCTGGCGGTTATGTCATGTTCTTCATCAAAAACGGCAAGGTCTTCAATAATCCAGAATCTTTCGCCATATAAACCAGATTTGCGGCGAATCATTTGTGTGTCGGGCCAATGTTCTTTATATAATGGTGTCACATCTGCAATCACATTCTTCGCGTTTTCATCAAAGGATATCATCGTTGCCTGCGGGTCATATCTCTTTTCCGCGCGCATCCCTTCCCAATTATCAATTATTAACACACCATGCGAACCCGCGCATCCGGTGCCGAAGTTTGTTTTTACTGTGGTAAATGTCATATTGGTTAATTCGCGCCAGGTATCATCATAATTAAAAGCGGTACAATCCTTTGTTATTACCCCGTCGGTTGTTAATGGACTGCCAAACGCGCTTAAAACCAGGGCATTTGGGTTAACATGGGCGCGGGTAGGATAACCGGGGTTTGTTTCATCCCACATTTGCATCAGGTATAAATCGCTATTGTCTGACACCAGTGCGGAACCGACTTCCGGTGCTGCCCAACTGGGGAACGCAGATTTTTCTGTAACGGGTTTATCTTCCGGCCACCATATTAATGTCCATATCAAATCGTCATATCCCCAACCAATACTTACATCATGCGACCACGAAGCGTGTTTTTCTAATAATTCAAAAAATAACGGGTCGCCGGTACGGTACGCGCCATAGGCAATACATGACCGGGTTGGCAATGAATAACCGTAGTGGTCCCATGGCAGGGTCAAACCGTTTGGCATCCATTCACGGGATATCATGCGCACTATTGCTTCTGCAGAACTGCCATGTGGTGGTAATTGGCGAGAATACCAGTCAGTGCCGTCTATCCTTTCTAAAAGTTCGACTAAAAACGGAATACATGGACCAACCACATGATCCATATAGGTGCTGCCTTCGCCGGAATATCCACTGGGAGGCATACCGCCAAGCATAGAAGGCAATCTGCGCGCGCCATCAATCTTAATTCGTTGGGCTATCGCGGATGGGTTATTATCACAATCACCAAAAAGATGTCCTAACAACGCATTGCTAAAACATAATGACATGGTCTGATTATCTACACACATCGGTTCTGGTTTTGTGCGCATGCCGTAAAAGAAGTTGGTGAATTGAAATCTTAATAATTCGTCGCGCAGATGTTTTTCTTCTTCTGGTTCCCAGGCGCCAATGCTCTGCAACCACTGGAAATATAACGACCATCGCGCGTGGGGAAACGCGAAACACCAGAAATGAAATTGAACACCCATGCTAAAGGAGATAGAGTTAAAGCTATTCACATAAGCACGAACCGCTTGTTTTGCTGTTTCAATATCTGCAGGATCGTTTGTTACCATTGCAACAAATGGCGTAAACCATGGAAATTTATCCGGTGCTACCTTGGCACGACGTCGTAAAGCGGTCCATACCTGCCCCATGCGATTTTCATCCCATTCGGCCCGTGACAGTTTTTCGCGCAATGCATTAACATCATTGATATAAAAAGGTTGTTTTGATAGCAGATTTGCCATTAGATATTACCTCATTTTTTCGCTTAACGGGTTTAGCTGATTTTACGCCTGCATTTATATTGATGTCAAATTCTGTAAAGAGAGGATTTTTTTTCGAAGTGATTACATCTGAAAATTGAAGCCTGAAAACTGTGGTTTTAGACTAAAAATATCATTTTTTTATCTTTTCAGATGAAATTCAACCGGTTTTACAATTGCATAGATTTAATTATCAGGTTTATAATATAGTTTGGTTTAATTATTTTCAACTTTTTATATAAAATTTACAGGTATATCGCATTTTTTGTTTAAAATATAATCCGGTTTACATGCATAAAGGATGAATTAATTAATATGGGTGAAGCAAATATTAGTTTACAACCTGCTAAGATTATTGCATTTCCGGGGCCGGAATATATGGACAACAAGCGGAAATGGCAGGGGATACCGGGGATTGAACGTTCCGCCGGAAATCGTTTTTGGGCAGTATGGTACAGTGGCAGCGATGGTGAAGGTGCCGGTAATTACGTAGTGCTGGTTACCAGTTCAAACGGCATTAACAATTGGTCTTCACCGGTGCTGATAATAGAACATGATAACCCGGAATGCCGTTGTTATGATCCATGCCTGTGGGTTGACCCATGTGGTAGTATGTGGTTGTTTTGGGCACAAAGTCGCGCGTGGAATGACGGCAGAGCAGGTGTATGGACAATCAAGTGTGATAATCCGGATGACGCGGAACCGATATGGGATACACCACGCAGATTATGCCACGGTGTTATGATGAATAAGCCGACGGTATTATCTACCGGTGAATGGTGTTTGCCAGCGGCGATATGGGGAAGCGTGGAACCTAAGGATGAAGAAACTGCACACGAGCGTTTCTCAAATATCTTCGTTTCAGTCGACCGTGGAGAAACATGGATACGCCGGGGTGGCGCGGATGTACCCAAACGCGCTTTTGATGAACATATGATAGTTGAACGTAAAGATGGCACCTTGTGGATGCTGGTGCGCAGGCACGATGGCATTGGTGAGGCGATATCTGTTGATAAAGGTGCTACATGGACGGCGACGATTGACCCGGTTATAGCCGGACCAAACTCGCGTTTTTTTGTCAGAAGATTATTATCCGGCAGGTTGATACTGGTTAATAACGACCGCACCGACATTCGCAGTCATATGACAGCATGGTTATCAGATGATGATGGCCACAGTTGGACAGGCGGATTGCTGTTGGACGAACGTACCGGTGTGTCATACCCGGACGGCACGCAAAGCCCGGATGGAATGATATATATAATATATGATTATCGCCGTGGTGATAAATACGCCATCGGCAATGACCGGGAAATATTATGCGCGGCAATAACAGAAGAAGATATTATGGCCGGGAAAATAGTAAACCCGAATAGCCAATTAATTGTCAGGGTGAACCAGGCGACGGGGTAGTTTAATTACGAATTACGAATTACGAATTACAAATTATGGTAATTAATCGATTTTAGTCTATTTTGTTGGTTAATTAAATAGAACAGGACTTTCGCTTAAGGTCACTTCGACAGGCTCAGTGACCGGTCGCTGAGCT
>CAZNLA010000086.1:0-14246 GCA_964573385.1 uncultured bacterium | reverse complement strand
CTGGAAATAGCACCGATGTTGCCACTTTTCTTTAATGACGAGTCATTGCGATATGGACCCGCGAATCCATTATTTGCGGATGCTCACAACCAGAAGATATGGGATAACTATTACGCGGGATTAGGTGGCGCAAATTCCGCCGCAGAACTAAATATTAAAATTATGGATACCATGCTGGAAGCATATGAGAACCATGAAGTAGAACATTCTGAAGAACATATGCGCACATTGGAGCGATTAGTAACCCTGCGGGTAATTGATGAAAAATGGATAAATCACCTGGACGCAATGGATTTCCTGCGAAATGGTATTCAATTACATGCTTACGAACAAAGAGATCCATTGCAGGAATATTCTAAGGAAGCATACACCTTGTGGTTGGAATTACTTGATGAAATGCAGGAAACAATTGCTCATACCATTTTGCGGGTAAGACTGATGGTAGAAGAAGAGGAACACCGCAAAGCATCTCAGCGAAAACCGTTGGCAACAAACCGTGGTACTGATGAAGCACCTAAAAAAGGTGGTGACAGAGTGGCGCATTCCAAGGTTGGCCCAAATGACCCCTGCCCATGTGGAAGTGGTTTAAAATACAAACAATGTTGTAAGAAATAAAACTCTAAAGCCTGATTAATTTTAATCAGGCTTTTTTTTCAAATCAAAATCAATTTATATGTGTCAAAGTTATTAATAACTTATCTCGAAATCATATCATCAGTGTGCTTTGTAAAGATTGCAGGATAATGCCATCATTACCTGCCTGAACGTTATTGTTAAAAGCAAAAATACTGAAATATAAAAAATGTGGAGGATATCCTTGTGAAAAAGTTTTTCTGGCTAATTATTTTTATAATAATAATTGGTGGATTAATTGGTTGGAGATTAAACCAGAAACAACGTGACACCACCGAAAAAAGCGGACAACAAAAATCACGTTCCGGAATGGCAGTTTCCGCAGAAATGCAGTCACCTGAATATCGAGACATTATCAGTTTGTATCAGGCAACCGGTAGCGTTGAAGCTATTCAGAATGTAAAGATATCACCGCGAATTACAGGACGTATAGATTATTTAAATGTTAATGAAGGTGATAATGTTAAACATGGACAAAAGTTAGTTGTTATAGACCAACCGGATATTGAAGCACAGGTAAAACAACAGTATGCTTTTTTAGCGCAGGCTAAATATAAATTAGCAGAAGCAAAAGCAAGTGACGCGTCATTAAAATCTTCATTAAATTCACAGATAAAACAACAGGAAGGCGCATTGTTAGAAGCCAAGTCGCGATATGAACAGGCAAAAATAGGACAATCAACAGCAGATACATCCGTATTAACACAAATAGCGCAACAGGAAGCAGCATTAAAAGAAGCTAAATCACGATATGAACAGGCAAAATTAGGACAATCTGCCAATGATTCATCAGTTACAACACAAATAGCACAACAAAAAGCTAACCTTGCCAGTGCAAAGGCAGATTTAAATCAGGTTATACAATCAAAAGAAGCACAATTAGAAACAATTCGTGCCCAACAGGAAGACGCAAAAAATAAGATAGAAAGCGCACAAGCACAAGTATCAAATGTAAAGATACAAATTAAAAACGCGCAAGTTAATTTAGATATGGCAACGACCAAATTAAGCAGAAAAGAAGCACTATTAAAAAAAGGTTTTATATCGGAACAGGATGTGGAAGATGCCAGAAATACTGTAAGCACCATGCAATCACAAGTAGATATTGCCCAGGGACAATTACTGACTGCTAACGCGTCATTAAACTCCGCGTCTGCCCAAAAACGTTCATCAGACCAGCAGGCTATTGTGACTAAAAACAAATTAGATGCAGATATTGAAGCAGCAAAAGCAAAGGTAGACCAGGCCACCGCAGCATTGGAATACGCACAGTCAAATAGTCAGTCATCACCTGCTTATATTCAAAATCTTGAAGCATTACAAGCGAAGGTTAATCAGGCACAGGCAGCACTTGAATATGCAAAATCCAGTTCAAGCAATACCCCCGCGTATAAACAGAACCTTGAAGCACTGCGGGCAAAGGTTGACCAGGCAAATGCCGGATTAAAATATGCAATTGAAAACAAGAAAGCTCAGAATGATGCTGCTAAAGAAAATATATTTGCACTGCAATCATCAATCACCGCCGCAAAAGCATCTTTAGATAATATCTCCGCAAAATTAGCCGATTCTATATTATACTCACCATTAAGCGGAGTAGTTACTGACAGAACCATGGATATCGGTGGCATGGCATCAACCGGACAACCCATATTAACAATTCAGGCGATTAACAAAGTATATGTTGCTGTAACTGTACCGGAAGATGTGTTTGTAAAATTACAACTTAATCAAAACGCGGTTGTCACCTTCGATTCAATACCAGAAGGCACATTCAACGCAAATATTGCGCAATTAAATCCTGCCGCAGACCCGCAAAGCCGACAATTTACCGTTAAGGTAATACTTGATAATAATGATAAAAAGTTATCTCCCGGCATGTTTGGAAAAGTTGTCTTGAAAACTGGAGAATCTTTACATGCCATGTCAGTACCTTTGGAAGCAGTAAAGAATGATGCTGATGGTAATTCCTATGTGATAAGAGCCAAATCTGTTGGTAAAGACCTGATTGCGGAAAAATTAATTGTGGCTACCGGGGTAAGCAACGATAAATGGATTGAAATACCTGATGGACTGAACCTAAAAGATAAAATTGTCACCATGAGTGCTACCATAATAAGAGATGGACAGAAAATAAGCCATGGCAGAGAGAAAAAAGGTAAGTTTGGAAAAGGCAAACCGGATGAAGCAGATAATGGCAGACCTGGTAAAAAAGATACCGACATAAACGCTAAACCACCATCTGATGGTGCTAAAACAGAAGAAAAAGGTAAAACAACAGAATCACCTGTAGGCAAAAATATCCCGGATAATGAAAATATAAAACGTGGAAACAGATAAAAACAGATTGGTAAATAAATAAGACTGACATTAAATAACAGGACAATTAGATATGAACATAGCGAAATATGCCGTTAGCAGACCAGTGGCAGTTACAATGCAAATAGCAGCATTAGTGCTGTTAGGCGCAATTTCATTAACCCGGTTGCCGGTTGATTTATTGCCAAAGGTAACTATACCCACGGTTAACGTATCAACACAGTGGCCAAATGTTGCCCCGGAAGAAATTGAGGCACAAATTACGCGTCCTATTGAACAGGCATTATCTTCTGTACCAAATTTATATACCATCACATCCACATCGTCCGCCGGGTCATCCAATGTCCGGGTTCAATTTGTTTGGGGTACTGATATCGGACAAGCGTCAATTGATGTAATGCAACGTATTGAACGCGCAAAACGCAGTTTCCCGAATGATGATACTCTGCAGACCCCTACTGTTTCAAAATTTGACCCAAACCAGATATCGATTTTAAATATTGGGGTGACAGGAGAAGACGACCCGGTTAAATTACGAACGTTAATGGATAATCAGGTATCCCCCATTTTAGAATCTGCTGACGGTGTTGCCGCTGCGACAATTAATGGTGGAATAAACCGTGCTATCCTGATAAATGTCGACCCCATAAAATTACGCGCCCATAACATCGTATTGGCAGATATTATGCGGCGGTTATTACAGGAGAATATAAATGTACCTGCCGGCATCGCACGGCAAAGCAATACTGAATATACCATCAGAAGTCAGGGATGGTTAACATCACTGGATGATATAAAAAACATTACTCTGTCATCAGTAAATGGTAACACTGTCACCATCAATGATGTTGCAAATGTAGTTGATTCTTATCAGGAACGGCGTGTATATACAAGATTAAATGGTAAGCCTGCTGTAAACATAAGCATAACCAAACAAAGCGATGCCAATACTATAACAACAGCAAAATCAGTAATGGAACGAATCGAAAGAGTTAAAAAGATATATCCAAATCTGAAATTTGAAACAGTGTATGACCAATCCAAATATGTTCAGCGTTCTGTTGACGATTTAATGGTTAACGCGGCTATTGGTAGTGTATTGGCAGTGCTAATATTGTTATTTTTCCTTCGAAATATTCGCAGTACACTGGTGGTTGCTTTATCTATCCCTATTTCGATAATCTCTACCTTTACTTTATTATACCTATGTGGGTTCACATTAAATACCATGTCATTAAGTGGTTTGGCATTAGCAACCGGGCTTATTGTTGATGATGCCGTTGTAGTATTGGAAAATATATTCAGGCATATTGAACGTGATAAAAAATCTGTAATAGAGGCCGCGGTTAGTGGTACCAATGAAATAATGTCTGCGGTAATCGCGTCGACATGGACAGTAATGGTAGTATTTCTTCCTTTGCTTATGATTAAGGGACAATCCGGACAAATGTTCAGTCAATTTGCTCTGGTGGTAATATTTTCTCTGATGATTTCTTTAATTGTTGCAGTAACCATTGTACCAATGCTTGCCACAAAATTAGTCTCAGGCGACGCGCATATGGAACAACTTGTTCATGGACATAAAAGCGAGAAATGGCATCACAGATTATTCTTTAAATTTGGAATCCTTTTTGATAACCTGGACGCAAATTATCGAAGCGGATTGCAATGGGCATTAAAATTTCGATGGCAAACAATTACTGTGGCTTTTCTGATAACATCGTCAGCATTTTTATTACTGCCAAAGTTAGGCACAGAAGCGATACCACCTACCGATACCGGCGACCTTTCTATAGGTATTAAATTACCGCCTGGAACAGCATTAGAAAAAACAGACTCAGTTATGAAAAAAATTGAGAAGATTGTACTTGATAATGAAAATGTCGCTGCCGCGTTTCTAACATCCGGTGCCGGTGGTCGTGGGGGTGGTGCAAGTTCCGGAAATATCAATGTGCATCTGAAAGAAGACCGTAAACAAAAAACCATTGAGGTATTATCGGATTTACGTAAAAAGCTATCTTCAATTGCCGGTGTGCGTCCAAGTATCAGGTCAAACGACATCGTAAGTTCCCTGATGACCGGCGGTGACCAAAATATAGAAATTGATATCTTCGGAAGTGACCTGAGCACCCTGTCAAGCTTATCCAAAGGGGTCATGCAAAAAATCAGAGAAGTGCCAAACCTCGAAAATATTGATGTCAATTGGCAGGAAGCAATGCCGGAAATTCAATGGCAGGTTGACAGGTCAAAAGCATCATTATTAGGAGTAACATTTAAAGATATCTCCGATACTTTAAGCACTGCTACTAACGGTTCAGTTGCATCATATTTCCAGGATAAAGGGTTCCAATACCCAATTGTAGTTCAATTACCACCTTCTGAACGTAAAACTGTTGATAAAATGGCTAATCTTATAATTACACCGAGTGCTAGCGGAACTACTAAACAGGGAATAGTGTTACGCCAGGTGGCAAACCCGAAATATTCCAACGGACCAAACCAGATAACCCGTCAGGACCGACAACGTTATATCGCCATATCCGGTTCACCACAGGGTCGTTCATCCGGTGATATTCAAAAAGATGTCCAGGCTATTATGGCTAATATGCAATTTCCAACCGGATATTATTGGGATTGGGGAATAAACCAGAAACGCCAGAAAGAAGAATCCGGCGGAATGAACTTTGCCATTATTTTAGCCATCGGTTTGATTTTCATGCTGCTTGCTGCTCAATTCGAATCATATTCACAGCCATTTGCGATATTACTGTCAGTACCATTAGCGGCTACAGGCGTTATCGTCGGACTATTTATCACCGACCAGTCACTGGGCCTTACCGCGCAGATTGGTATACTTATGCTGGTGGGAATTGTGGTTAAAAATGGGATTTTGTTGGTTGACTACACGAACACCTTACGCAAAAAAGGGATAGAGCGTAACGAAGCGGTCCTTACAGCATCGCCAACCAGATTACGTCCAATATTGATGACCGCTTTCGCCGCCATGCTTGGCATGTTGCCATTAGCATTAGGACTGGGTGAAGGGTCAGAAATACAGCAACCAATGGCTATCGCAGTTATCGGTGGTTTGATAACATCCACATTCCTCACACTTTTTGTTGTTCCAGTTGTATATACATATCTCGACGACGTCTTAAATTGGCAAAACAAAAGAAAAGCAACTAAAAAGAACAAAGCAACGGAATAATATAAACATGACTTTTGCTTAAGGTCACTTCGACAGGCTCAGTGACCGGTCGCTGAGCCTGTCGAAGCGACCATTTTAAACTGATATTCCTTATAAGCGAAAGTTCTGTATAAAATCAGATTTCTGAAAACTGAGGAGTACCAATGTTTTCTGAGTTATTTATTACCAGGGCGAGGATAGATATTGCTGATAAAGATAATAACGAACACCCGTATAATTTGCCGGTGGTACGCAATAACGCGGGTGTTTCTTTTGACAGTCCGGTAACATTCATAATTGGTGAAAATGGCAGTGGTAAATCTACCCTTATCGAAGCGATGGCGATTGCTTATGGTTTCAATGCGGAAGGCGGGTCGATGAATTACAACTTTTCTACCCGCAGTACCCACTCCGAATTATCAGAATCAATACACCTGAGCAGGGGAATAAAACGTCCACGTGAAGGTTATTTCTTTCGCGGGGAAAGCTTTTACAACACAAAATCATACATGGAAGAGATTGCGTTATCCTATGGCGACAAACCGATGCATGACTATTCTCACGGCGAATCTTTCCTGGTGCTTATTCGCGAACGGTTTAATGGCAATGGTATATATATTTTTGACGAACCAGAGGCGGCACTATCGCCGCAAAGCCAATTGATATTGCTCACCCGCATGCTACGACTGGTGAATGACCACTCGCAATTCATCATCGCCACCCATTCGCCGATTTTACTCGCCTTCCCAAACGCGACAATTCATCAAATTAACGAAGAAGGCATCTTAGAAAAAGTGAAATATGAAGATACTGAATACTACACCCTATACAAATATTTCATCAACAACCACCATGGATTTATCGATAAGATAGTTAATGAGCGGTGAGATGAAATAGGTTCGGAGCAAAAAAAATGACAGAAGAAAACGACATTAAATTATTAGTTGATCACTCGCGCGAATTGCGGGAGAGATATCTTAACGACCCGTATCGTCCCGGGTATCATTTTGTGGTTCCCGAGGGGTGCCACTCACCGGTTGACCCGAATGGTGCTTTGTTTTGGAATGGGTTATATCATTTATGCTACATTTACCAGGACGATGGCAAACATTACTGGGGACATATTTCCAGCGTGGATATGGTACATTGGCGGCATCACCCACCGGCACTGGGGCCTGGCGATGGGGATGATGGTATCTTCAGTGGTGGCGCATTCATTGATGAGAATGGGGTGGCAACAATTTCTTATTGGGGATTACGCAGTACCGATGGCATCTGTATCGCCACCAGTACCGACCCGGACTTAAATTTTTGGGTGAAAAATCCACAGAACCCAGTGATTCCATCCACAAAGTGGGGATACGCGGAAATACCTGCTGCGGATGGTGGTGAACCTACATATTACGGCACCGCCGACCCATCACAAATTTGGCATCACGATGGCCGGTATTACATGCTGACAGGCAACCTGTTGGTACTGCGCGAGATTGGCGAAAAGGAAAATAAGCCGGAACATATGGGAGATACCCTATATCTTTTCGTCTCTGACGACATGACTAATTGGACATATCTTCATGAATTTTATAAATCAAAACGCGAATGGACGCGTGATTTTGAGGATGACATGTGTCCTGATTTCTTTCAACTACCTGCCAGTGCAGATGGCGGTAACATGAGCGATAAGCACATGATTCTGTTCATTAGCCATACTCTTGGATGCCAGTATTACATTGGCGATTACAACAATGATTATTACACCCCGGATAAGCATGGCCGTATGACCTGGGTAGACAACGAATTTTTCGCGCCGGAAAGCCTGCTTGATGACCGCGGTCGCCGTATCATGTGGTCATGGATATTTGACCGCCGCGAACAGGCAACAAAGGAAACATCCGGATGGTCAGGTGAGTTAAGCCTTCCACGTTTATTGTGGCTTGGTGAGGATGGAACTTTACGAATGCGACCAGTGCCGGAAATGGAATCGTTGCGTTACAATGCGGTGACACAGGAAAATATTACTGTTGCTGCCAATTCGACGAAAGCAGTAGAAAAGATAAGTGGCAACTCGCTGGAACTATTTATTGAGATATTACCGGGTGCAGCATCAAAATGTGGCATAAAACTTTGCTGTTCACCAGATGGCGATGAAGAAACACTGGTTTATTATGATGCGGTTACACAAACACTGAACGTTGACACCAGTAAATCAAGCCTGGGTGAAGGAACAAAAGCCATTGAATCCGCACCGTTTGAATTACAGACTGGTGACACCCTGCAACTGCGAATATTCATCGATAAATCCGTTGTCGAAGTATTTGCAAACGACCGCCAGGCGATAGCGCGCCACATATACCCAACCCGCACCGACAGTACCGGCATAGCAATATTTGCTGAAGGTGGCGATATTCATGTGGTTAAATTAAATAGTTGGCAGATGATACCAAGTAACCCATGGTAGAAAAAACATTAAAAATAACCGTGTTCACAGAAATTCCAAGCCTGCGAACACGGTATTGTGGTAGTAGAAGTTCAAATTAAACAATATTAACTGAAAACCTAAATCCCAGTGGTGTTATCCTATTTTATAGAATTATCTGCAATTATCTTCAATTATACTAATTTTCCATCAATTCAATTTATTCTCATTAATAATTTTTTGTGCAAATTTCTTCATTTCAAATGGGGTTATTATATCTTTATTTTTTTCTAATTCTTCTTTTTTAAAATTACCCATTGAATAACGTTTTATCGCCAATATTGCATCTTTGTCTTTTATTTTTATTAAAAAATTTGCAAATATTTTAACCCAGTGCCATTCACCTGTTGAAAATTTAATTTTAATAATTGGCAACAATTCTAAATCAACTTTATCACTTGTTTCAATTTTACTAAAATTGAGATAGTTTAATAATTCGAATCTATCAGTTTTCTTTATTTTGTAGAGTAATAAACCATCTGTAAGCAAACTTATATCATATTTCGATGCCAACTTGTTTAAAGGCTTTTGTGGTTGAGAAGGTGTTAACTCATAACAACGTATATTTGAATTATCATAAATACCATTAATTGATAATTTTTTAAAGAAGATATCAAATTCATTAAGTTCATTTAAATATTTAACATCATTAATTTCATAACAGTAATTCAATGTAATAATATTATCCCATTGGAATAAATTCTTTTTTACATCAATCGTATAAATAATGGGATCAGCGTAGAAAATATCTTCGATATGTGAAACAACAAATGTATCCCCATATAAAGTTTTAACTTCATATTTATAAATAATCTTCTCGGTTTCATGAGGAGACTCAATTTTACGAGTAAAAATCAAAACAACAACAATTATAATAAATGTAAATATTGTTATTAGTATAAATTTAGAGATAAAATATCCCATAGTACTTCTCCTTATAATAAATTGAAATAAAATTTGTAGTGAATAAAGGCCTTTGGCAATACCCGATTCTTTTACGCTACATTTCTCATTGTATCTTCCATTTGTATAATTATATCGATATCTTTACAATGGTGCAATTATGTTCTGTAATTATCACTTTAAAATGAAGAATAAACACAACTCATTCAACAACAAAATTTGCTATTCCCCTATTTTATTCATCGTTATCCTTATAAAATCATTTCAATTCTCTATAATTCGTCTTTCCACTGCCTAAAACCGGTATTGCTTCTATTTGTACTACTTTGCGTATAAAATGCAGTGGTGACAGTCCTGATGCGCGTAATACCGCATTTACATCGTCTTGTTTGATATCTTTAATAGTATATAGTATCAATTCCGGACGGTCATGGCTTTCATCCGCGGTTACTGCCAAAACCTGATTCTCGTCGTTATCGGTCATATAATAATTTGTTAATACAGATTCTATCGCCGTTAGCGATATCATTTCACCACCGATTTTTACAAATCTTTTTAATCTGCCTTTAAATATTAAGACGCCATCAGCATTTTCTACAACCAGGTCGCCTGTGCGGTACCAGCGTTTATCTTCAATTATACAAAAAGGATCGGGAGAATCACCTATATATCCGGAAAATAGATTTGGACCCGCGACGCATAACATCCCCTGCTCACCTTTGGCTACTTCCTCATTTGTTTCCGGGTTTAATAATTTATAATCTACACAATCTATAATTTTACCAATAGATTTTTTTACCGGTTTTGCCGGGTCATTCATTGCTATAACCGGAGCGCATTCAGTTATACCATATCCTTCTGTTATAATGGCATTCGGACATTTTATTTTCAGCAGTTCATAAATTCTATCCGAACATTCCTCTGCGCCGGTAACCGCAAACTTTACAGAATCTAACTGACCATCAATTGCACTGCGTGCTATACCATATAAAAATGTAGGTGTGCCAACCAATATTGTTGCTTTATATAATTCGGTCAACCGTGAAATTGGCGCGCCTTCTGTTGGACTGCTGTAATATATGCCACGTATACCACCACATAATACCGCGACGATATTAACCGATAACCCAAATGAATGAAATGGCGGTAACATGCATAACATTGTATCATTGTGAGTTAACCCGACCCGGCGTAATGTTGATGACATATCAGACAGGATATTTTTATGGGTTAATGGCACTGCTTTCGGGAAGTTTTCTGACCCTGATGTAAATAAAACCACCGCATTTTCCTGAACTTGCTGATTTTTTAATTTGTTCCACCCAAATTTCGCCTGGATTGCCGCAGAAATCTTATCCATCGAAGTTAATGATTTACCGATATCGTCAATGTATATAAATTTATCTTCTATCCCGGTAAAATCGATAGACTGTTCTTTTAATTTTGCAATCACCTTTTTTGAAGTTATTATATATTTTGTGTTTGTTATTTCGATTCCATGCAAAATATTTCTTTTACCGGATGTCCAATTAATCATAACCGGAACTTTATTTGCGAATAAAACCGTAAAATATATAGTTGACGCTGTTACAGAAGCAGGCATTAAAACCCCGATGTAATCACCATCAATCTTTTGAAATTTTGGCAATAACGCTAAAATAGAAGTTATAATATCCCGATAACTTTTAACCCCAACAATTGAATCTGCTATGATTAACCTGTCAGGATTTTGTGATGCCTGGTACAGAAAAGCATCGGTAATTCTGCTGAAATCGCGAATTTCCGCAATACCTTCCACATTATTAAACCATGCAACAGAAGGAGGATTAAAAAACAATTTAAGTGGGGCAGCAACAGCATATCCCGCGGCAGCCAAAATAACTTCTGCAACGGTGTGTAACGCGTCGGGATTATCCTGTGAATAACCATATTCGCCGGATAACCACACCAATAATTCCGCGCGTGATAACGAATCCAAACCTAAATCATCTGACAATAACATAACAGGAGTAATGTCAATGCGATTACACATCTTTTGCAGATATTTAATAACATTACTTATTACTTCCGGTGATACTTCATCAATAGTGCCTTTAAATTCATTTTCAGCAGGTTCCGGCAAAATTTTAATTTCGTTCTTCACCCATATTGTATGGGGTACATATATATTCTGTGGTAATGGTTCAACATTATAAAACTGTTCAATATACCTGTTAATAATATTTCTATCTGCGTTACGTGGAAAATCATCCGGTTCAACAAACTCTAAAGTTACTTTTCTTCTGGGGGTAAAAAAAATAAAATTTGCTAATATTTCTAAAATGCCGATTAATACATTCATTCCAACTTCGGCTTTACCATTAGCCTGACCGAATGAACTCCCCCACAATCCTCTGGTTCTGCATAATACCACCCTTAAATCATCATCATTTGCTTTTACAATAGTTTCTACGGCGCTATTCGCCCCTAACCGTTCTCTGTTAGTTGTTAACAAAGTACCGGCAGGCCACAAAACCAGATTATACCCATCCCGCAAATCATTAGCACAGATTTGTATGGTCTTTTCAATTTCACTTCGCGCACTTGGACCTTCATGTATCATATCCGGCATGGTGTGTATTTTAACGCGCTTACAAATCCAGCCAATAACCGGCATATTTACCGCATCCCGTTCTGCTATACCATGTGGTGAAAATTTTCTGTATAAAGTGGAGAATACTATCACCGGATCTATTAACGCAGGATGACTGGGAAGAAATAATATCTTTTTATTTCCTCGTTTAAGAATATCGTCTAATCCTGATACTTTTATATCATACCTTAACCAGACAATAAATTTTAAAACCAATGCAATTAGTTGATTAAACAGCATAAATATCTCCAATTTTTAATAAATAGATACTTTTTAACGTAATTATAAAAAAGTTTTTTAATATTTAATCATTATTCGTTGACACTTGCAAATCTGATTCGTATAATCCAATCAGGTGTATTGTTTATGGTCAGATATTTAGTTCCGACAACTCACCTGTGGAAGTCATGAAAAAAACAATAATTAGCTTTTTTATAATCATCCTTTTAGCATTCCATACATCTGTTTTAGCGGCTATAACCGATGCTGATACATTAATAAAAAACGCGTCAGATATTGGCATTGTCCGCGGCGCAGATGCTGCTATTACATTATTAACTAAAATTACTGAACAATACCCCCGTTATCCGAAAGTTTATAATACCATGATGACCTGGCAGGAAATCAAATGTCTATCTATGGTAAGAAACGAGGATATCTGGCGTGAATTAATGCCTGATACACCGAATCCTACTTTGCCAACCATTGAGCAAAAACGTGAATATTTGCAAAATCATATACAGGACACCGTTTTTCAACCACTGGTTGCGGCGTTGTTTGAAACTGCCGGCAACGCGTTAGCAGTTGCTGACGGCGACATTGATTTATCAATTGTAAATTCTTTAACCAAACAGGATTTCCCTATTTATTTAAACTCTTCCGGCGTAATGGCATTACCCGGCAAACCAAAACCTGTTACATATAAACTTACCGACCCGGTTTTGCCGGCATCTGTGCAAGGCGAAAAACAAGGTTTAATCTGCAACGAAGCGTTACCGGTTCGTTCTTCATTTGAACATGACCCCAAATATGGAATTGCCCCGGTTGAAGATATCGGCATAAAATCGGCAGTATGGGGTTTCAGTCGTATGATGTATGCTTACGAATATGATTCAACCACATCACGTTGGACACTAAAGTTTAGAATAATGTGGCAGGATTCATTGGGAAAAGCTGATAACAGGTATCAATTAGCAGCAAATACCGCTACGTTCTTATTACGGATTTCAGCATTGGCACGATATTACGGTAATTTTACCCCAAGATTTTCCAACGACAATATAATTAATGTCTGGCTTGCTGAAGGTGGTGAGGCAGGCGGCGAATCGTTCAACAATAATATTTATTTGCATAAAATCAGCGTCAAACGTTCATCTGCTGAATGGATGCGCGAAGTTGCCCATGAATACGGCCACCAGGTTATTCCCGTCATCGGCGGGTTTGAAGAACCGGAATGGGGTGCCAATGGCAAATTAGGTGAAAATCTGTTTATGCGTTGGTTATATATTAATGTCGGCAAATCATTGGACGCTCACCCATGGGTAAGCGATACTATCCCGGATGACTTTATAAAATATAAAATAAATCCACTTATTAACGCATATTCCGCCATTGGCCCTAAGGCTATCGTAGGCAAACGTGATGCATCCGGGATGGATGCATTTGCCGGGTTCGCGCTTTTTATCGACATTACACAGGGCGGCAGAGAATTATCATATATCTTAAATAAAATCACATCTCCATCTTATGATGGTAATAATGGTTTCTTAAAGTTTATCGAACAACAAGCGGTGTATTATTATGAAATCTCATCAAAACCTGTAATATCATTAAGAATGTCTGAATTGCCAGCCAATACCCCGGTATGGACATTTTTATCTGAAGGAATATGGCAAGGAAAAGCAGTAGCTGAAAAAAATTCCATGTTGCATTTTAGTGGTGAATTGGATGACCTGCCTATGGTAGTAGACGGAAGTGGAAATTTCATGTTGAATGTAAAGGGAGCAGGATGGCATTGTATCAAGTTAAAATCAGATAACGAAGACAAATTAAATCTTTTAAAATTAGTTCCCATAAAGAACGATTAAAGTTAAGGA
>CAZNLA010000085.1:4743-14282 GCA_964573385.1 uncultured bacterium | reverse complement strand
GCAAGATGCCTGCGGTCCAATACACTGGGGCCGCAGGCTTCCAGCCTGCTCCCCGATATTGAGTTACTGGAACTGGCAGATAAACTGATTGAATATGTCTGCAACTGATTGGTAAAATCATCTTCACTATGTACAAATATCTGCAATCTCCCCAGTTACAGTAGATATATACCAGTACTTTCGCTTAAGGTCACTTCGACAATATCAGTTATCTGTCACTGATAACTGATATTGGCATAAAATACTCAATCCCCAACAAGGTGCATACTTCGCCAATTTCACGGGTTATATCACGCATGGCAACTGCCAGGTGGTGTGGGAAACCATGTTGTAGGATCAGGGTATTAAGTGATTTGTATTCATTAACCAATACATCGGACGCGCTATATAATTTATGCTGTGCTGTTTCCGGACTGCTTTCACCGGTAAACCCGAGAATTTTAAGTTTTCCATCCATCGTCTGGGTTATGGCAATACCGGTTTTATGCCCATACTGGAATTGTCCGATTAATGCTGGCGCGTGATCGGGGGAACCACCCTGACGGTCGGGTGATTTATATGCTATAGCCTCGCCCTCTCCCATTAAACCGGCAATGCCAACACCGCAATGTCCCAGTTCAACACATGCGCTGCGACCGGTGTAATTAACAAAATCAAGACATGCCGCCGGTTTGCCGGTGATTTGTGCCGCCAGGCTTTGCATTACCAGGGTTGGAACATCAGACTCGCAGGATGCTGCCCAAACATCGCCTTTTGTCATTAACCATGTCATGGGGAAACAAGCGGCAATTTCCATCTCCGGCCAGCATTTCACCGCAACTGAAGTGAATCCATTAGCCTGAATTGTAGCTTTAAAGGAATGGTACAAACGCGCGCCTTTTTCCAGGTGTTCTTTACTTATCTGACAAACGCGGTTATTTGTCATTTCCTGCATTGTCGATGTCACATCGTCATCATTAAATGTTACTTTGCCATTATAACCAGTGGCAACACCCGATTTATAGGTATCCATCAACGCCAGTAAATCAACATTTTCCTGTTTAGACCCAAAGGTGCGTAAATATAAAAACTGGTCCATGGTGGCAGAATGAAAACCACCGGGGGCATCGCCAAACCTTCCAATGAAATCTTTACGCAATACGCCAACCGCGCGATATACTGTCAACAACATTTGCAGTTCATCGCGATATTCCGCACTGGCGGGGTCACCGGGCAATGGCCGAAAATATCTGCCAACCCTTTGCGCAAGGTAATTATTCATCACCACACCACACCACGCATTGGTGGTCCATTCACGGTCACCTAGTTCAGCCTCGTAATCCGCGCTGATAATTATTGGGGTACGGCTAAGGTTAGGGTGCATGGCGAAGGTTGGAAATACGTGACCATTGGGAAACGCGCTATTATAAATAATAACCACATCAACCATCTTCGCCGCAAAATCATCAGCAACAGATGCCGCCTCATGTGGACCAAATATTCGTGAAACTAATACCGAATCAGCGTGAATCGCACCATCTGTCTTTAATTGGTCAAACAGAATGGTGAACTTTTTCTCTGCCAATTCTTTGCCGGGGGTGCTGAAGGCACCGATAGCATTATAAACCGCCCCCACCCGTGGAGCAGACTGGCGATTGTAACTGATAGGATAACTCATGGCATGTTCCTTTTTTAATTTAATAAACGTTATAATATTCTTTGTACCATTTAATGAAGTTGGCGATGCCTTCTTCTATGCTGGTTTTCGGGTGGTAACAAAGTTTGTCACGACTGTGGTCAATATCGGCATATGTTGCTTTAACATCACCCGACTGCATGGGTAAATACTGTTTTATCGCGGTTATCCCCAATTCTTTTTCAATTACTTCAATAAAATATCCCAGTTCTACAGGTTTGTTATTACCCAGGTTAAAAATCTCGTATGGATAACTCATTTTAAGTGATGCGATAATGCCTGCGACAATATCATCGATATAGGTGAAATCGCGTTGCATTTTTCCATTATTAAAAACTTTTATTGGATTACCTGCCAATATATTACGGGTAAAACTGAAATATGCCATATCCGGACGGCCAAATGGGCCATACACGGTAAAAAACCGCAAACCTGTACAATTCATACCATAATTATGATGGTACGAATACGCTATCAGTTCATTTGCTTTCTTTGTTGCCCCATACAGTGATACCTGGTGGTCTGTTTTATCATTAACAGAAAATGGTGATTTTTCATTGTCGCCATACACCGAACTTGACGATGCGTAAATAAAATCTTTCACCCCGGCAACATTGGCGCATTCAATTACATTAGTAAAACCTGCCAGATTTGACTGTATGTATGCATGGGGGTTAATCAATGAATGGCGCATTCCAGCCATGGCACCAAGATGGCAAACTTTATCGATTTTATTCTCAGAAAATATTTTTTTTACTAATTCAAGATTAACTAAGTCACCACGGTATAGCTTATAATTAGAAAATTGTTCTAAAATAGTTGTTCTTGCTTCTTTCAGTGCCGGGTCATAATAATCATTAAAATTATCAAGCCCTATAACATTATTACCATTACTTAAAAGATAATGGGTTGTCTTAAAACCTATAAAGCCAGCAGAACCGGTTACCAGAATATTTCTATTTTTCATATTTATATCTAATACCTTTTTGTCTTGTAATTCCAAACGATATTAATACAGAATTTTGCTTTCAACAAGAAAGTCTTGTAATTAATAAAACAACATAACCATAAATATCTTTCATATATAATGCACATTTTTTAGATAAATTACAATAAAAATATCGTTTTGGAAGTAGTGGTCTTAATATACTTGTCCAGAATTTAACAAAAATCTCTACAACCCACAAATTTCTGCCCATTTAAGATACTGTTCAATATTAAATGGTGGTTTGCCGGCAAGGTAATGGTTTTTCCCCTCGCCATGTTGGGTAATCCAGCTAATATTATAACATCTCTGTATATCATCACTGTATGGGATATCAACTAAAATCTGCATATTATTGGCTGGTATATTTGCACTGCCATCAGAAATAATTTCATTTGTATCTACATCCCGGATAATATAGTTGCAGGTTATCACTTCGCGGGTGTCATTGACTGCCACTACTTCCTGTTTTGTACCTGCAGGTTCGCGCATCATAAGACAAAATGGCTGTTGAGAATTGGTGATATAGGTAAAAGCCCTTTTTTTCGCGAAATAATAATCTACAACTGAATCAGCAAATTGTGGCCATCCATCTATCAGATTCCACCATATAATGCCAGTACGCCGCCATTTTTCTGACCTGAAATGTTCAATAAAATATTTATATGCCTCACCTTGCGCCGCCTGACTTGCAGCAACAAACTCGTCCAGTGTATTCGGCGCGGTGCCAAACAATGCTGTCAGGTGACTTTCCATTAATTTTATCCGGTAATCATAACCATGCAATTCCGGCACGGGTGCCGTACCGTGCAATATCCACTCCGGGTTGTCATGGTATGGCCATAATTTTTCCGGCGAAAGAAAATTGCGTAATGATTCGGCATTAGGACAACCGAAATACCCAATTTCACTGACAAAATGACAGGTTGCGTTGCGGTAAAAATCACTTTTAAAATAATCACGCGGTCCCCACAAATGGTCTTCCGGTAAAAATGATACGGTGTCATTGTTGTATGCTTCCGGTGCAATATAGGGTGAACTGGGAAGATATGGTCGCAATGGGTCTTCTGCCCGCAGGACTTCCGGCAGTACTTTTCGGGTAAGCAGATTTTTATTGGGATTTCCTTTTAACCCGCCCCAGCCATTGCCAACTACCTGGTCACATTCGTTGTCACCGGCCCATAACACAATAGCAGGGTGTTGGCGCAAACGGCGCACCACCGCGCGTGCTTCCACTGCAAAACGGTCGCAAAAATCTGTATCCTGCGGATAAGCCGCACAGGCCATGGCAAAATCCTGCCATATCATAATCCCTTTTTTATCGCATAAATCATAAAACAGGTTGTTTTCATAAACATTGCCACCCCAGCAACGTATCATGTTGCAACCAATTTCCTCTGCCAAATCTACCATTTTCGGAATCCGTTCCACATCGCGCGAGTGAAAAGCGTCGGCAGGTACCCAGTTTGTCCCTTTAATAAAGGTGGGTTCGCCATTAATATAAAAAACAAACTCACCATTACCATCTTTATCTGTAACCGCACTTTTATTTAACACCACTGTGCGTATACCATGGTTAAAGGTATAACGGTCTACAACTTCTCCGTTTTCTTCCAGAATGCATTCTACTTCATAAAGGTTTGCTTGGCCACGGTCATGTGGCCACCATAATTGCGGATTATCTACTTCACAATTAATAACACCGGTATTGAAAAGTACTGGAACCTGTTGGCTGAAAACAGATTCACCACAACGTCCGGTTAATGTTAATGTATATTTCGCGGTTTTATCCTGCAAAGAAACCCAATATCGGCAATTTAATCTTGCCAGTGAATGGTCATCATAAATCGACTGTGTCATCAGAAAAATGTCATCTATCCGGGTATCTGGTTTAAAACGAATATAAACTGGTCGCCATATCCCCGAGGAGATAGCCCGCGGCATAATATCCCACCCATACATGTGTGGTGCCTTGCGGATATATAGCGATTCCATATTATTTGGTCCGGCGGATACCCCGGGTGGATAATCATATTCCGCGGCTTTTTCTATCGGTGAAATAATGTGAACCAGCAATTCATTTTCTGCCTGCAGTTTACCTGCGACGGAGATGACATGTTCAATAAGCATATTATCGGTTTTTGCCAGCAATTCGCCATTCAGGTATATTTCCGCAATACAATCCAAACCTTCAAAGACCAATTCCGGTTCACCATCAATATCCGGCACAGTAAATTGACGGGTATACCAGATATGTGCTCCCTCATACTTGCGTAACTGCAATATATTCATCCCCACAAAAGGGTCATCAATAATCCCTTGCGCCAGCAAATCAAGTTCAAAGTTACCCGGCACTGTACAGGGGGAAAACAATAAACCACTTGATTCCACCTGTTCGCGTTTTGCAAACTCTTCCCCGCAATACGCAAAATGCCATGTACCGTTAAGGTCAATTATTTGGTGATGATGCATTGTTGTCTCCAGGAATATATTAGATGATTGTAATAATATTCACAGGACTTTCGCTTTAGGTCACTTCGACAAGCTCAGTGACCGGTCGCTGAGCCTATCGAAGCGAACATTTTAAAAGTAAACTTCTCTTAAAAGCGAAAGTCCTGTATTTATTCACCACAAAAGAACGCATAAAACGCAAACATCACTTTCGCGGTGACAATTATCAACAGAAATGGGCAACCACGCCGGATTGCCCATATAAGATTTTAAACTTAACCTAACCCAAATAAATTGGACAAGTTTTCAGATGTGGTCACTTCGACAAGCTCAGTGACCGCTATAAATCTCGGTCACTGAGCCTGTCGAAGTGACCTTTTTCTACAGATTTACTTACTGACGGCCTAATTCTGTTATTTTAACGTTTAATATCTGCTTTAATGGTTGCTATTCCGAATGCCGGTATTTCAACAGTAATATTATTACCTTTGGCGATAACACTATTATTGGCTGTTGGTCGTTCCAGAATATCCACCTCAGTTGCGGTAATTACCTGGCCAATTAAGGTTTCATCTATTTCAATGCGGGCTTTTTTCTTTTTACCAGTGGTATCAAACAGTCGAATTATCAATCCACTGCCGTCTTCCGCTACTTTTAACCCGCATACAACTGCGTCATCTCCGTCAATCGTCAGCAATTTTCCATTACCGCTAATTTTGCCTTCATGTACCGGTGTGCCAATGACGCGTAATGGGTGGTTAAGCATTTCACCGGAGGATATAGCATCGGTAATGGGAAGTTCACCGGCAAAAGGTCGCAGAGTGAAATTTATGGTGTGGGTCATATTTTCCGGCATATTATCCGGACTATATGATGACCGGATCAGGGTTTGACGCAAAGTTCCGTTATCAATCGCGTAACCATATTTGCTGTCATTCGCCATTAATATCCCCGCGGTTTTGCCATTAATTTTCCCACTGATTTCACCCCATCGCAGTCCCGGAACTTCTTCGCCACTGTTATATGATCGTTCAATCGCGCCAAAAGGAATCTCATACCGGCCACTGGTTTCGGTAAGGAGAGTTGGTATAGAGAACTCTAAACCGGGGATACCCTTCTGTTCATCACCGACTTCAACCCAATTACCGGTGATATTCACCGACAGATTAGGGTCACCGGTGCGCAATTCCCAGGTGACGGTGAACTTATTTTCCCCGCGTTCAAACTTCATCTCCATGCGGCCAAGCCATGGTCCGTATTGAGTCATTTCAAGTGATTTTAATTCCAATCCTTCGCGTTCCTGAGTATCTCCACGAACCCAGGCGGACATGCCGATAGCGCGTTCGCGGATATATTCAAGAACTCCTGCCGGTTGCAGAGGGTCAATTAATTCACGATTAGTTTTCTTTTCTACCAGAGAACGAATGCCACCGTTAGCCCCATCAAACTCTACACGCAAATACTCATTTTCAAACCCAAACCTTTTTGGGCCGACATGTGCCGGGTACCATGCCCCCAACTTTTCTTCGCGTATTATCGTCAGTCCACCTTCCGCTTCCGGGGCATCACCTTCGATGATGGTTGCCAGTTTGTAACCGAACCCGGGAATATCGTTTATCGGGAAAGCCAAAGTAACAAATTGATGTCCCCAATATTCGCCGGAATCTGATACCTGACATTTTATGCGTTTACCGTCCGGCAATATGGCGCAATAACCACGATTTTTAATTTTATTGCGGTCAGCCCAAAAATGCGGGTCGTTGTCCCATATTGTTGCCTGCGCAGTGCCGGTAAAGGTAAATGGCGAAGGATTCCACAATACAAATGGTCGTGGCCCAGCACCCGCGCTTTGATCAGCAACAGAAGGCAGTCCGGAAAGTGTCCCTTTTCCTACCCCGCCACCCATTCCATTGGATAATTCAAATGCCGGCAAACTTATTACATCACTTTTAATTCCGCTGGTATCTATCTGTGCGGCCAATGCGCGTAATGCCTGGGTTTCAATTTGTCCGGTCATTGCCGTTGTATCCTGAAACTTGCCATGACAATATGTGCGGGTATCCAGAATGCCGGATCCGGGCAGAATATCATGGAAATGTGATAACAAGGTATCACGCCATCCTTTTTCAAGCCGTGTAGTTGGGTAATCACGTTTAACCGCCGCACCCCAACCGGCAACTGCTGCTACTTCCGCGTCGCGCAACTGGTTTTCCGCGTGACGGTTAGATTTTTTCACCAGGGTTTGGGTGGTATAACACCCACGGAACTCGAAGTTTAATTCACCCTTCATCACCGGGTGCAATTCCGCGTTTGCTTCGGCATGCTGCCAGAATTTTTCAGTGGTGGCAAAAGAGATATTCGGAAAAATAGGCCAGCTATTCATCTCATGCAGACAGGCAATATCACGACGGGTTGGTCCACCGCCGTGGTCGCCAACGCCAACCATGTGCAACATCCCTTTTAACCCGGTGGTTTTCGCATAATCTTTAAATAATTCTGGCAAATTATCAAAAGACAAATTGCCATTATAACCTATTCGCGACGCGTTATTTACCAACACCCGTGAACCATCCGGACCTTCCCACCAGAAAACGTGTGGGAAATGTTTTTCGCCATGGCCAAACCGGTGACCATAATAACGTTTAACCCCACCACGCACCAGATAAGTGGGAATAGTGGCAGCATGGCCAAATGTATCCGGTTGAAAATCTAACGATACCTGTTCCGGGGTTAAGTCAAATAATTGCTGCATATATTTGCGGGTATACAAAAGATGCCGGCATAACGCTTCGCCGGCAGCCATATTTTTATCTCCCTCTACCCAATGCGACGCGGTAACTTCCCAGCGTCCTTCCTTCACTCTGGCACGAATGGCGTCCAGCATCTCCGGATTATGCTCTTCAACTATAGCATAACATGATGCCTGGCTTTGCGCAAAGGTGAAATCCGGGAACTCTTCCATCAGTTTCAGCATGGTGCCAAAGGTATCAATGGTAACCGCAACCGTCTCCGGCCATGACCACATCCAGTTCATATCAATATGCGCGTGACCGGCACACCAAATATTATATTCTTTGGCTGCAGACCCCATGGGGGCAAGAATCTCTTCAATCTCTTTAACAGCCTTTTGTAAATCAGCTAAATTGTCCAATGCGGCGGCAGCCAACGCGGCGGCTTCGGCCTTCTCCACCACCGGTAACCATTCTGCGGCATTTTCAGGTAATAATTCAAGAAGAACACGCGCAAATTCTAACTGGCGTGTCATTCGTTTATTTTCTGCCATCAATCTGGCGCGGGCAGCTTCGGCAGTACGTTCAAATAAAACTCGGTCCATTCTAATCTCCTTCACCAGGTGGATATTTCACCCATTATGGTATTACTGTTAATGTAACATTATTCCTTTTAAGTTGTTTTAAAAAATAGAAATAAGATGACCAAAATAAATTTTAAAATTAAGATATTTTAATCTTATTATGAAAATTATTGAACTTGGAAAATAAAAAATTAATTGTATGGAAGATTGAGGTGAATGAGGAACGCCGGGGACGGCATTCCGTACAGATATCTGTGGGGTTTTATGAAAAAAATGAATTCTATTTTAATAAAATTTAGATAATCTGATTTATGATGAAAATTATTGAAATCAATAATAAAAATTAATTGTACGGAACGCCATCCTCGGCGTTCCGAATGTAGCAGAAGCTTTATTTTGGACGCTGATAATATGGAAGATTGGGGTGAATGAGGAACGCCGGGGACGGCGTTCCGTACAGATGCCTGTGGGATTTTATGATAAAATTGAATTCTATTTTTAAAAAATTTTGATAATCTGATTTATGATGAAAATTATTGAAATCAATAATAAAAGAATAATTGTACGGAACGCCGTCCCCGGCGTTCCGAATGTAGCAGAAGCTATCTTTGGACACTGATAATATGGAAGACTGAGGTGAATGAGGAACGCCGGGGACGGCGTTCCGTACAGATGTTTGTGGGATTTTAATAAAAAATTGAATATTAATATGAAAAAGATATTTATCATGAAAATTATTGAATTTCGATAATGAATGATAAAAAGAATAATTGTACGGAACGCCGTCCCCGGCGTTCCGAATGTAGCAGAAGCTATCTTTTGGACACTGATAATTTGGAAGATTGGGGTGAATGAGGAACGCCGGGGACGGCGTTCCGTACAGATATCTGTGGGATATTATGAAAAAATTAAATTCTATTTTTTAATAATTTTGATAATCTGATTTATGATGAAAATTATTGAATTTCGATAATGAATGATAAAAAGAATAATTGTACGGAACGCCGTCCCCGGCGTTCCGAATGTAGCAGAAGCTATCTTTTGGACACTGATAATTTGGAAGATTGGGGTGAATGAGGAACGCCGGGGACGGCGTTCCGTACAGATATCTGTGG
>CAZNLA010000085.1:0-4643 GCA_964573385.1 uncultured bacterium | reverse complement strand
AAGATTGGGGTGAATGAGGAACGCCGGGGACGGCGTTCCGTACAGATATCTGTGGAATTTTATAAAAAAATGAATTCTATTTTTAAAAAATTTTGATAATCTGATTTATGATGAATATTATTAAATATCAATAATAAAAAATTAATTGTACGGAACGCCGTCCCCGGCGTTCCGAATATTGCAGAAGCTATCTTTGGACACTGATAATATGGAAGACTGAGGTGAATGAGGAACGCCGGGGACGGCGTTCCGTACAGATGTCTGTGGGATTTTATGAAAAAAAATGAATTCTATTTTTAAAAAATTTTGATAATCTGATTTATGATGAAAATTATTGAAATTGATAATGAATTATATTTTTTATAAATTTTGAGATATTTTATTGTATGGGACACTATCACCTACTACAATGCTTGATAAATATTTGATAAAATTAAATAAAAATGGTAGATAAAATGGATAAATTACCAAAAAGAAAACTGCACAGACTTAAAAATTATGATTATTCATCAAATGGGTGTTATTTTATAACAATTTGCACAGGACATTTCAGGCATATACTAGGAGAAATCCGCATTGCGAACGCCGACAATATGATAATCGCTCCCGGATTAAGAATTTCATGCAATCGGATTGCATCAAATATGGGGAATCCTGAAGATAATATCCCTTATATTTTACCGGGAACACCTTATGTTTTACCATCACAAATAGGAGAATTTGTAATTAAATGTTGGGATAAAATGTCGGAGATTGATGAGAATATTTATACAACATTTTTTTCTTTGATGCCTAATCATATTCATGGTATTATCGTAATTAATAATCAGGAAACGCCAGAGAATGGTTGTGAAAAATATGTAGGATCGGAACGCCGGGGACGGCGTTCCGTACAGGAAATGGTGAGGGGATTTAAATCTGCATGTACAAGACTCTATAATTATATTGCCATTAATGACCATAATGGATTATGGCATCCTTCATTTCATGATCGTATTATCCGTAATGAGGATGAATATAATGCAGTCGCGGAATATATCATTAATAATCCTCTTAAATGGGATGATGACGAGTATAATAAAAAAGAAGGATTATAAAATAATACCAGCCAAAGCCACAGAATCCGGTATAAAATCTTAATTTAATAATAACCTACCAACGACATAACCTTTTCATACTGCTTAATAAAACTGTCGAACTCATTAACTGGCCATGTTCCCATTGGTTTCGGCATGCCATTTTCCCATGACCAGTTATGGGCGATGGTCAGGCTTACCCGCAGGTCGTGTTCACGAATTAGTTTGAATGTTTCTTCAATATTGTCATCGTTTGCCCAGGAAACTATTACCACGTCTCTGGTTGCACCGGCATTAACAAGTTGTGGTAAGGACATTTGTCCCGCGTTAATCCCCCGTATTCCCTTTGTTTTTAACAACGCAGGTATTACCGCGGAGAAATCGCCGCAGGAATGAACATTTATACCGCCAAAGTAATCCGATATTCGTTCCAGATATGGCTGAAAAAACTCCTGGTAAAAGCTACTGGATACCATCACCAGACTGTCAGCGGATACTGTTGCGCCCATCCCTTCCGGCACCCAATCCCAACCAAATAGATGAGTTCCAACAAACAGTTTTCCTGCCATAAATTTTTGCGATTGCCAGAAAAAATTGAATGCGGTTGTCACCTTATCAAGTAAATAATGATATTCATCCGGGTCGGTATACGCCGCCGCCAGCAGATTGTCATACCCCCACATTTGCCCACAAACATCCACCGGTCCCTGCATATCAGTAACATGTATTGGCAACCGATTTTCAGTTTCTCTCATCACATATGCCTGCATCGCAATCCATTCGCTGGCAATGGTGCCGTCTCCCATAGATAGCCCGGGAAGTTTATACACGTCATCTGCTTCAAAAATTATCCGTTCGCTGTCATACGATGTGCCAACCATTATTTCGCGCGCACCAAACATATTGGGTATGGTTGCCTGCCGACAACCGGGGAAGAAAGCGGGGATGAAGTCATCACCTATAGGACCGCGCAGAATTATTTCATCCAGCATTGCCTGTAATCGCAACTCCGGGTTCATCGCGGCCTCGTAATAATCTATATTTATCGGCGCGTATACAAACGGATACCTATCCAGCACCGGTTCGTCATGCCACAACCGCCGCCACCGTTCCTTGCTTAACATAAGCCGTTCCGGTGGATACCATTCATCAATAATATCTAACTTTTCACGAATATCAGGTTTCATACAAGTTCCTTGATGAAAAGATTATCATATAAGAGTGGACTATACAATAGATAATTACACAGAGAGATTCACATAGGAAACTCCCTCTATCACTGTGGTGACATCTCCCTCAAGAGGGAGATATGAATCATCTATATATATCTGTGTAAAAAAAACCGTAAATTCACTACACAACCACTCAATCATTGCTATAATTTGACGGGGTACAGTTGCATGAAAATTTATAGTGAAGTTTATAATATTGATAACCATACTGCCATACTGCGGGAGATTGGGGAATGGATGGCGTTGGGGTGGTATGAAGGGTTGGAATTGCCGTGGCCGCGTTCATACGGACTGGCTTTTCGTCGGTTATACGAAAATATGGCAATTACAATACCAGACAACAGGTTGTTGTTACCACACGAACCATTTGAGAATGCCCGGACAATGGAGTCACATGGGGTGTGGCACGCGACAAATTATATTCTTGATTTTAACCATAGTTACAACCTGTGTATTAATACTGATATTGTAAGAGAGAAAAAAGAGCAGTTCCCCCAACATGCCGACTTTATTGACGCTCTTTACCGAGATTTACAACGTCAGATTGTAAACTTCGGTGGTTACACCCACAGCAACCCGGATATTCGCCGGGTGGTGAATGATGGTTTTTTGTGTATGCTGGAAGAGCTGGACGCGGAGATTTCGGTGAGGCAGAAAGATAACTCGCCGGATGAAGCGGAAGCAATACAACTGCTTTTAACACTGCGGGATTACACTAATGGTGTGCTGGCATTTCACCGCAAAGCTGTTGACGCGATGAAAATCGCTGCCAGTGAAGCTACCGGTGAACGCAGAGATAAACTTACGATTATCGCTGACTGTTTCGCCAAATCTTTTCTGCACCCATCAACAAATTTCATCGAAGGTTTGCTGGCGATTAATTTCACATGGATGCTGGACGGTTGCGACAGTTTGGGACGCATTGACCAGGCATTGGGGGCATTATTTGAAAATGATCTGGAAAACAGGACGTTGGATATACAGTTTGCCCGCCAGTTAATTGATGAAATGTGGCAAAACTTTGAACGTTATAACGGATGGAATATACAGATTGGTGGTTACACCCCGGATGGTAAAGATGGGGTGAATAAACTGACCATGGAATTAATAGACGCCTGCAGTCGCAACCACCTGCGTCGTCCAAACGTCGCTTTCCGCATTACAAAATCCACCCCGGACGCTGCGTTAATAACTACGCTCAAAGCACTGCGCGATGGCAGTGGAAGACCGGCATTATATAATGATGACCTGTATGTTGATACTCTATTTAAGATGGATTTGGGATTAACGCCGGAAGATGCCCGGGAAATAGGTTTTGGTGGATGCACCGAAACGATGATAGCCGGTCTGTCAAACGTTGGCAGTCTGGAAGGCCACCTGAACCTGGCAAAAGCACTGGAACTGGCACTATATGACGGCTATAATCCTATTACAGAAAAACAAGAGGGACCACACACCGGAAATTTTGAGGATTTTATTAATTTTGACGATTTCATACATGCTGTTAAAAGACAGATAGAATTTATGACAGATTCATTCGTCGCGTTCAGCAACCAAAACCTGGCAAAACGTTTTCATCATGGTGACCCAAAAATCCCACGTACATTTTTCACCCGTGATTGCGTAAAAAATCGTAAATCATTTGAGGCAGGTGGCGCGCGATATAACTGGTCAGTGATTAGTTACCAGGGAATCGCCAACCTGATAGATTCATTAACTGTTATTAAAGAACTGGTTTTTAACGAGAATGTAATTGATAAACAATTGCTGATAAACGCGTTAACTGCAAATTTTGACGGGTATGATGATATTTATAAGCAATTGGCAACTGTACCAAAGTTTGGAAATGACAACGCGATGGCAGACAGCATTGCTGCCGATATAATGAACTTCACCTGGGACACACTGTATGCACATGAAACCCCACGAGGTGGCAGATACCTGGCATCTTGCATATTATTCACCACCTATTTGGGTGCGGGGATGTCTGTCGGTGCAACTCCTGATGGACGAAAGGCATTTGAAGCACTGACGGACTCAGTTGGTCCCATGTGGGGACGCGACACCAATGGACCCACGGCAATGCTGCATTCAGTAACCAGTCTGCCACTATGGAAGGCAGTCGGCACCCCGGTTTTAAATATGCGCATCCAGCAATCTCTGTTGTGTGATGACGCCGGTTTGAATGCAGCGGTGGCTCTAATCCGCACCTATTTTGCCCAAGGCGGTATGCAATTACAAATTTCTGTTATTAATAAAGAAGAAATGATAGCCGCCCAACGCGAACCGGAAAAATACCGCGACCTGATAGTCCGCATCGGCGGCTACAGCGAAT
>CAZNLA010000084.1:0-14329 GCA_964573385.1 uncultured bacterium | reverse complement strand
CACACTGCTATAATCGATACGTATCTCTAATGCATACAATATTTCTCAAAGGAGAGGACTATGCGTAATATAGCACAAGTAAGGGGATTTACCCTTATTGAACTTCTGGTCGTGATTGCTATTATTGCAATTTTAGCCGCTATTCTATTCCCTGTTTTTGCCCGGGCGCGCGAAAAGGCACGACAAACAACCTGTACCAGCAACCAACGTCAGTTAGCAGCATCAATGCAAATGTTTGCTCAGGACCATGAAGAGACACTGCCGGGAACAACTTCGGTTTGGGCTGATCTTAAAGTTGAACCCAATGTGTTGACATGTCCTACCTTAGGGAAAATACCACCAAATGGATATATTTATAACGCTTTTATCGCCGGGTCATCATTGGGTGAAATCCAGGACCCAACAAATCTTCCATTAACTGTCGATGGTGGTCATGCAGTTATTACCAGTCGCGGGGCTGATGCCAATATTGGATATGGGCCGGCAGATATTGATACGCGACACAGCGGCAAGGCCATATATTCCTTTGCAGATGGCCATGTGGCTGCTGGTAATCAAACAGAAATGCCACTAAGTGGAAAATGGAATATATTAACTAACGCCAGTGGTGGTATTTTAACACTTGATTCGCGTGCCCCTGCAGATTATAATGCCGGGAAACCAGCTACTACAATTAGTTGGACAGGTACAGGTTCAATGAATCAAAAATCTATAGGCTCTCATGGTTATGTTCTGTTCCGTTGGCAAAACATAGGCACACCAACCCGTGTTGTTAAGGCACCATTCTCTGATACTTTCAGTGGTGATGGGTTTTGGTATGGTGATGCTTATAGCAATATGCAATTCGATGTAATCCAGGCTGATGGTTCCACTACTGTTGGCAGAGATGGCACAAATGTTCGCTTTGGTTCTGTAAACAGTAACGCTGGTACATCTGGTGTACCATCTACGTATCCATCTGCCGGTCCGTGGAATATTCTGGTAAGCGATATGTTGCCACATACTCTATCGATTTTCTCACCGGCGAAAAGTGGTGTCGGTGCCCGTGAACAATTTGTTTTAACCAGTAATGGGGTTGATACTACGCTTGCACGATGGACAGATAAATCGCAGAAAGGTGCTATAATTCAGGTTCGTTTTATTGGAAGTTGTTCACTCTATGTTCAACAAACAGCAGGTGGTATGGGTGCGTCTGACCCCGGTGCCAATTGTGCTGCACTATTTTTCGATTAATCTGTTATCAATTATTTATAGGAAGGATTATTATGTATAAATCTAACCGCGGTTTCACGCTTATTGAATTATTGGTCGTCATTGCCATTATTGCTATCCTAGCCGCAATTCTTTTCCCGGTATTTGCCCGGGCGCGGGAAAAAGCTAGGCAGAGTACCTGTACCAGCAATCAGCGGCAAATTGCGACAACTATCACTATGTATTCGCAAGACCATGAAGAGATGTTGCCTGCTGCTGCTACAATGTGGGGTGATATTAAAATTGATCCCAATGTGCTGATTTGTCCGACAAAAGGCAAAAATGTCGTTAATGGTTATGGATATAATATCTTTGCCGCAGGTCTGTCCATAGGAAAAATTATCGATCCGGGTGTAACACCATTAACTGTTGATAGTACTCAGACAGCCACCGGAACTGGTATTTATCCAAATGTTGCATATGGCAATTCGGATGTTGACCAGCGTCACAGTAATGAAGCCATATATAGTTATGCGGATGGACATGTTGCGCTTGCCAGTCTGAGTGAGTCACCGCTTGCAGGTAAATGTAATGTGATAACAAAAATTGGCGGTATAATGACAGTCAATACATTAAATCCTGGTGATGGTGACGCCGGACAACCTGCAGCACTGCTTAATTGGGTGGGGTCTACACCTGTAACACAAAAGCTGATTGGTTCTCATGGTTACGCTCTTTTCCGTTGGAATAACGGTGCCAGCATAATTAATATCAAATCTCCATTCTCTAATCCTTTCAGTGGTGGTGATGACTGGCGAATGACTGATGCATACGGTAATATGCAGTTTGATATATTTAACGGAACAACAACAACAAAGGGTATATGCTCTGGAAACAATACCCCCGCTTATGGTTCAGTATGGCGTGATAACAATGGCACCTGGCCACAAACAGCGGGTAATTACATGAACTTCACTGTCAGTGATTCATTGCCACATCTTCTGACAATATTCTCTCCGGGGAAAGGCGTTACCGGTACTCAAAGCCGATGGCTGTTTAAACAAGGTAACGAAGTTACCACTCTGTGTACTACCGCACAAACCGATCGCGGTGTAATTATTCAAATAAAATTCACCCAAAACTTCAGTTTACGGTTGGAACAACTGGTAACTAATGCCGACCCGGGTGCAGCATGCGCAGCATTATTTTTCGACTAAATATTTCTGATAATATAGTATAGTGTTTACAGGACTTTCGCTTTCGAAGTGATCTTAAGCGGAAGTCCTGTTTTTATTTTATTTTCAATTCTTCCGCCGCTTCCCTTAAATATTTTCGGTGGTATTCTGGTATCAGTCCGTCTTTATTCGGGCCGATATTCAACAGGAAATTGGCTCCGTTTTGTCGTGCGGTGCGATACCAGTGGCAGATTGCTGCTGCCGATGTGTGACTGTAAGCACTACCTTCTATCCAGAACCATTGCGGGGTTAAAGTGGTGCAGAACTCCAATGGCAGATATACCTGGCTATTATCCGGCAACTTAAATATCGGGTCAATAATTGGTTTATGTATTATTTCATCATAGATAAAATCAAAATGTTCGCTGGTGCGTCCGTCCACCGGGTGATATCGCACTGAACCCGGCCAGTCACTGCTGGAGTTTTTAATTACCATGCAATCCGGTTGCAGTGAATGTATATGGGCGTATAATTCTGCCCATTCCCAACGTTCACCATGGCACACGCCGGAGTTCGGGTCTTTTTCCCATTCCGGATTAAATGCCCATTCCCGGGTCGGGTGGTCTTTGTCCCAGCCACCATCAAACCATATCTCTGCGATATCACCGTATTGAGTCAGCAATTCGGTCATCTGGTTGCGCATGTATACAGCATACGCATGGTCATCTTCATATTGCGGATAATTACGGTCCCATAATGAGTAATATAAGCCAACAGTAATACCTGCTTTGCGAAACGCGTCAACAAACATCCGCACAATATCCGGTGATCCCGGTGAGTTTTTTACGCTGTATTCGGTGTATTTACTGGGCCACATACAAAAACCGTCATGATGCTTGGTGGTAAAAACCGCATATTTCATACCGGCTTCCACAGCGACTTCTGCCCATTGAGTCGGATTTAAATCTTTAGCATAGAAATCTTCTGCCGGGAATGTCCCGTCACCCCAACCATTGTCAGTAAAGGTAGTAGGGCCAAAATGAATAAACATTCCATAACCGAGTTCCAACCAGGCCTTTTGCGCTGGTGAAGGTAATTCAATAGACATAATAATACCTGCCTGATTTAATTTTTCCATATTTTAACTGATACGGATATTCCCAATAATTCTGCCAGGTTTCGCAATTGACTGTATATTAACTGGTTTTATCTTCATGTTATTACTAAGCTCTTCACTACAGGCGGGCCGCCTGTGGTACGTTTGCATGTAATATTTCTTACAAAGTAATTTTATTGTTGCCACATAATACTAACTATATCGAATTATTTCAATTTCCTTTCCGCGGGAACGCAGTTTTTGTGTCAGCAGGTCTACCAGGTGGAACTTTAATCCCAGATGTACCGGTAATTCCGGATTTTGGTGTGCCGGGTTAAGTGCGCAACCCAACAGAATGGTAATTTCATCTGCCAGTCGCAGTTGCCGCGCAATCTCTTTCGCGGGGTTTGCATTCGTTGTTTCAGCGGCCTGTGGCGACACCGTCATTGGTGCGGCTTTTTTACCATACATATATGATATATCATGAATATTTACCCGGGCACGCGGTCGTGTTAACCTGACTTCATCCAGACTGTCAATCGCATGCATTATGGTAATAACACCTTCTGTCACCAGGTCTACTCCTTCCATTTCGGTGGTGGGTGGTAATTCCCGGTTGTAGTTACCTGCCATATTTATCGCCATTGGCCTGTTTAACTCACGTCCCAGCAGTTTTGCGGTTGTTCCGCCACAGATAATTTTTACCCCATCGCGTCTGGTGAACTCATTTGCCATTTTTTTGTCATCTTCTTTGTTGGCAGGTGGGCCAATTGCCAGGGTTAGTTGTCGGTATGGTCGACAATGCATCACCGCCACCGTCACATCGTCGCCGGTGTTGCCGCGATACAGGTTTTGTGCTGCAGATATCAGGTTATCGGTCAGTTCTTCCGCCTCTACTTCCTGAGAAACCAGCGCTTCTATATGGGACGCTATCGGGTCCCAACGCCAACCCAGTGGTTCGCGACCACCTATGCCGGCATGGATTAAACCATCTGACACCGCCACCAGATAATCACCTTCATTTAAATCCACTGTCGCCTGTCGGATGATAAAATTGCCAATCTTCTTCTCTTCCCAGTGTGGATTAGCCAACGCGCCATCCTGAAATACAAATACTGCCGGGTTATCAAAATCCACAATTTCCGCATGGCCATTTGCGTCTATCCGCACAATGGTGAAGGTAGAGTAAGCAAGGTTACGCACTTTGCAGGTAGGCAAAGTGGCGGCGATGGTCTCTACCACATCATTTAAAGGCAGATGTTCGCAGGCCATGGTGAGGGCAATTTTTTGTGTCAGGGTTGATAAAATATTTGCTTTTACCCCACTACCCAAACCATCAGAAAGCACCAGTACTGTCTCTTTGCCATTCCGACTCATAGCAATCGAATCACCACATAATTCTTCTCCGCTTTTATTCATTTGTCGATATTGCACATCAATAAACATAAATTCTACTCTTCTTCATCATATAACCGGATAAGTCTTGTTAACAATACTTTCGTTTCCGCAGTGGTTTCACCTAATAATCCGGCAATTTCCTGCGCTACCCGCATCTGTTTTTCTATCACCTGGTGTGCTTTGCCCAATGTTTCCTGCTTCACCAGTTGGTGTTTATTGCGGCGTGCTACATCGTCTGTCACATTTATATATATTGCTATTGTCATATCTTCGTCCGGTACCGGGAATATGGATTCTCTGAGCACCAAATGCTGATGCATTAATTCCTGACGAATGAATGGTGTTCTGGTACGTTGTACCCTTTCAAATGGTGTTGGGTCCAGTAATACCCGAATTGGCCGGCCAATAATTTCGGACAAAGTGGTGTTAAATAAATGTTCGAATGCCGGGTTCGCGTCAAGTATTCGCATGGCGGAATCAATAATTACAATACCATTGGGGGTACTGCGGATGACAACACCGGCAAAACTTTCCGCCCTAGACCGCATGTAAGGGATGCACATTTCCGCTTCCGCCATTCCCTGAAAAACCGCGATGGCTTTGTCACGACAGGTGTCATACCCGCAGGCACCGCAATTGTGTTCATCCGCAGTTGTGCGTTTTCCTGTTCTGCGCAATATTGCCGCCAATTCTTCTGTATCCGGTTGGGGTAAAATAACCGGTTGGGGTGGATAACATGCCTGTATACATCCCGGGGACGCACCATTGCCGCAACGGTCTGCTGCCAACAGCGAGTTTCGTCGCGCCAATGGTGGTGGTCCAATTAACGACCCCGGGCCATTTATGCATCCGCCAATACATGCCAACGGTTCAATTAACTTTATCCCGGTCAGGTCTGGTAATTCAGCCAAAAATCCCATTATTTCGTGCAGGCCATTAATTGAAATAATTTCTGATGTCAGCAAATCCGTGGGTAATTTGGCACTGCGTATCATCCCGTTTGGCAATGGAAATACCCGGGCTATACCTACCGGAGAATGGTCAAAATCTGCTTCGCCGTTGCCATATATATCAATTCCGTCATCCTGTAACCAACAGGTAAGTTCGTCGAATGTAAGTGCCGCCGCCAGGTTTGCCTCTGTTGCTTCACCTTTTTTTGCCACACAGGGGCCAATGAAAACTACCGGGGTATCTTCACCATATTCTTCATGCAGAATTTGCGCGTGGGCAACCATAGGCGACATTACCGGGGCAAGGTTTTCCACCAGTTCAGGATGAAATTTGGTAATCAGGTTAACCACCGCAGGGCATGCTGTAGCTATTATAGGTACCGACGATTTTTTCGCGATATCTGCAGTGGCTAAAGCTACTGCTTCGGCGGTACGGGCAGTATCCTCCACCCTACTAAAGCCAATCTTTTTCAGTGTAGCTATTAACAGGGGTAGCTTTTTGCCGTAAATCCCGGCGGCAGATGGTGCAAGACTGGCGATTACCTGCCTGCCGGATGTTAATAATCCCCGCACTACCTCGACATCGCTTCGCACCTGTTTGGCTTTTTGTGGGCATATCGCAATACATCCGCCATCGCCAATGCAGCGTATATTATCAACTTCAGCATGGCCATCCATAACACGGATAGATTTCACCGGGCAGTAACGCACACATTTGTAACAGTCTTTACAATCGACTTTATTTATTGTTATCAGGTTCATTTTTACCCACCTTGATTTCATCAAACAACTTGCGGGCACCTTCTAAATCCGCAACAGAATATATTATCCCATCAACCTCAACAGATACCCCATTGCGGCAATTATCTTTACAAAATGCGCCGCAAACAGTAACTTCATCAGTTAGTTTTTCCTGGCGTACCAAGGCGGTAAAGGCATCAAGTATATTATAGGCGCCTTTTAAAAAACAACTGGAACCAATGCATACTTCAACTTTAACCATTTTTGTTTTTCCTCGTTTGTTTAGTTTCTGCATTTTGTTTATTTACATGTAACTTGCGCGACAATACTGCCAACCCGGATGACAGGTCTTCATTCTGTACTACAACACCTTCCGGCACCTTCAGGGTTGCGGCGGTGAAGTTCCATATGGCGGTTATTCCACCCCTGACCATGCGGTCCACCGATTTTTGCGCTTCTTCTTCCGGAAGGGTTAAAATCGCTATTTTCACGTGCATTCTTCGCGCTAATTCCGGCATCTTTTCCACCGGCAATATCGGTTTATCGTGGATTGTCGTCCCTATTTTCCGCAAATCATTATCGAAAGCGGCGATTATTTGCACACCTGCACGCGCTAGTCCGGCATATCCCATTAATGCGGCACCAAGGTTGCCGGCACCGACTAAAAAAGCCTCGCGTTCATTATTCCATCCAAGAAAACTTTCAATGGCGGCAATTAACTGTTCAATAGAAAACCCAATTCGCGGACGTCCCACAACTCCGGTGCTGGCAAGGTCTTTGCGTACCTGTACCGGGTCTAGCTTTAGCATATTTGCTATTACTGCACCGCTAATGTCAACAATACCTTCGCTGTGCAGTTGACGCAGAATATGCAGGTAACCAGGCAAACGCTTAATAGTCGGCAGTTTCGCTGTTTTCTCTATCCGGTTTACCATATTGTCCCCCTAATTCCGATATCGGAAATTTTTAAGTTCACACCATATCGATATTTTTTTATCAATATATAACATGGAACTATAAACAGTCAATAAAATAGTTTTAAGTTTTCGGTTTTAAGTTTTAAGTTTTAAGTTTTCAGTTTTCAGATGTGGTCACTTCGACAAGCTCAGTGACCGGTAGAAATTACGGTCACTGAGCTTGTCGAAGTGACCATTATAAAAGTTCCGCCTAAAATCCTTACTTTTTCTGTATGGATTTAGTTGCTAACGGCCTAAAACCTAATCCCTATTCCCAAAAAGCCCCACCCCTCAATCCCCTCCCCGTAGGAGAGGGGAAGTTTATCAATATGGATTGCGCTACTAACGGCCTATTCCCTAATCCAATAAATTGGCCAAGTATGTAATTTCCACCATTAAATAGACTTATTACGCTTTCCTCCCTCCGTCACTGCGGTGACACCTCCCTCAAAGAGGGAGGCTTTCCATGTCCCCCTCCTCGAGGGGGATGTCACCGCAGTGACAGGGGGAGTTTGTTTATAAGAACGCTAATTTTTAAAATTCCTGACTTTTTTTGTGCGGATTTGGTTGCTAACGGCCTAAAACCTAAGAACATAATCCCTAAAACCTAATCCCTATTCCCTAACCTATCCCTATTTCGCGCATATCGCCGGCATAATTTTTGTATTGAAGATCTCTGTTATAGCATCAGGACCTGCATTGCCGATTACTTCACCATTCACAGCTATGTTTGGTCCTTGTCCGCAATTTTCAAAACAGAATGTTGCTTTTAATTCGATATCGCTATCCATTTCGTGTTGTTGGATTAATTTGCCTAATTTTTGCATACTGTTATACGACCCCTGTTGAAAACAACAGGTTCCTACACATACTTCTACCGACACCTGGCCGCCTGGCGACAGGTTAATATCTTCAGTAATTCGGCGTCTATTGTTATATTCGGTATGCAAAGTACCGTGGGATTCGTGACTGGCGGGGTGACCCAGATGATTTTCGTATAACATCTGTACGGCCTCATTATTATGCGATTGCCTGGTTTTACATTTATTATCAATACCGGCCAAACCCTTTGCCCGAGTTGCCCGGCGTTCCGGGTTATCATGGGATGGTTGACCGGCACCGCCGACACATCCTCCGGGACATGCCATTATTTCAACAATGTCGTAATCCACTTCATTGCTTTTCATACTTTCAATTAAATCAGCAACTGCCCCAAGGCCGTTTACAGTGGCAATCTTTATTTCTATGCCGTTTATATTCACCGTTGCTGTCCGTATGGTTTCTCCTGCTTCGGCACTTTTCCACATGTTAAGTGTTAATTCTTCACCTGTTAATATTTTATATGAAGTGCGCAATGCTGCTTCTGCCACCCCACCGGATGCGCCAAATATTACCGCGGCACCGGTGGATTCGCCATATGGTTGGTCCCATTGCTGATCAGCGATATTTTTAAAATCAATGCCATACGCGGCAATCATTCTTGCTAATTCCTGGGTAGTTATAACTGCGTCTACATCACGATTGCCATCGGTGGCAAACTCTTTTCTGCCTGCCTCAAACTTTTTCGCGGAGCATGGCATAACAGAAACACAGTAAATATCTTCTCTTTTCAAGTTGCTTTCTTTAGAAAAATAGTTTTTTGCTACTGCGCCAAACATCTGTTGCGGCGAACGGCAACTGGATAAATGTGGCAGCAATTCCGGATAGCTTTGTTCTGCTGTTTTTATCCATGCCGGGCAACAACTGGTAAATATTGGCAAATTTTCACCGCTTTTCATTCGATTCAGGAACTCAGTTGCTTCTTCCATAATGGTAAGGTCTGCAGCAAAGTTAGTATCGAAAACGTTATCTGCACCCATCATCCGCAAAGATGCTGCTATTTTGCCTTCAACATTAATGCCTGGTTCCATGCCAAATAATTCGCCCAGTCCAACCCGCACTGCCGGTGCAACCTGAAATATTACTTTCAGATTTGGGTTTTCCAGTGCTTTCATCACTTTATCTGTTTCCAACTTCACCATTATTGCCCCGGTTGGGCATACAGTGGCGCACTGCCCGCAATATACACAATCAACTTCATGCAGTTGTTTGTTAAATGCCGGTGTAACTTCTACCTTACATCCGCGTTGCGAAAAATCAAGGATATGCATTCCCTGGTGTTCATAACACATTCGCACGCAATTACCGCATTGTATGCATTTATTCGGGTCGCGGACAATGGATGGATTGCCGTCATCAATCGGTTTTTTAACATCATCAGTAGTGTTAAAAAAACGAACTTTATCAATGCCGTATTGGTTAGAATATTCCTGCAATTTACAGGAGTTACTTTTTTCGCAGGTAAGGCAATTGCGGTCGTGGGCAGCCAACAGTAATTCCAATGCCATTTTTCGCACATTGCGTACCCGTGCGCTATTTGTTTTAATGTGCAAACCATCTTCCGGCGGGGTGGTACAACTGGCCATTACCCCACGTTTTTCCGCCTCAATTACACACATTCTGCATGCGCCAAAAGATGACAAATGCGCCTGGTAACATAGTGTCGGCAAATTAATCCCGGCTTTTTTCGCTACTTCCAGTATATTTCGTTCGTCAGTAAACTCAACTTCTGTATTGTCAATAAACATTGATGGCATCTCAGGCAACCTCCTCAATAGCATTAAACGGGCAACTTGCTACACATACTCCGCAACGCACACAACCTTCCGGGTCAATGACAAATGGTTCTTTTACCTTGCCGTTTATGGCATTCGCCGGACACGCACGCGCACACTTGGTGCAACCTTTGCATTTATCTTTATCAATGACATATTTTTTAAATGACTGGCAAACCTTCGCTGGGCATCTGTCCTCTTTTACATGAGCAATATATTCATCCATAAAATATGTTGTAGTGGATATTATGGGGTTTGGCGCGGTTTTGCCTAATCCGCATAACGAACCGTCTTTCACCGCCACTGCCAAATCCTGCAAGGTATCAAGGTCAGACATTTCACCCAATCCACCTACTATCTTTTCCAGCACCTGCAACATTCGTCTGGTACCTTCGCGGCAAAGCGTGCATTTACCACAACTTTCATTCTGGGTGAAGTTCATGAAAAATCGCGCCATATCTACTATACAGGTGTCTTCATTCATCACCACCAGTCCACCGGATCCAACCATTGCGCCGGCTTTTATCAGACTGTCATAATCTAATTTAATATCAAGATGCTCTTCGGTCAGGCATCCACCGGATGGACCACCTATTTGGACTGCTTTAAATTTCTTGCCATTTCTTATTCCGCCACCTATTTCAAATATAATTTTTCTCAGGGTCGTACCCATCTGCACTTCAATTAATCCGGTATTGTTAACCTCACCGGTTAATGCGAATGTTTTTGTTCCTTTGCCATTTTCTGTCCCCATTCCGGAGAACCATTCCGGACCATTCCGGATAATTAATGGCACATTCGCGAATGTCTCAACATTATTTATCAGTGTAGGTTTATTATATAATCCACTGTTTGCCGGGAAAGGTGGTTTGCTGCGTGGCATTCCGCGTTGTCCTTCCACCGATGCAATTAATGCGGTTTCTTCACCACATACAAATGCTCCCGCGCCTTCCTTAACCCGCACAATGAAATTAAACTTCGAACCTAATATATTTCGTCCCAGCATGCCGGTTTCGGTTGCCTGTTTAATGGCTGTTTTTATTCGCGCCACCGCCAACGGATACTCCGCACGGACATATATCACGCCTTCATCCGCACCCACAGCAAATGCGGCGATTGCCATTCCTTCCAACACCGCGTGTGGGTCACCTTCCATTAATGACCTGTCCATAAACGCACCCGGGTCGCCTTCATCACCATTTACTATTACATATTTTTTATCACCTTTTGCTACCCGTACAAAATCCCATTTTTTACCGGTGGGAAACCCTCCGCCTCCTCTGCCCCGTAAACCGGAGTCGGTGATTAATTTACAGATATCCTCACTTTTCATGTTATTTATTACTTTAGCCAAAGCAATATAACCATCATTTACCAGATAATCTTCAATTTTATCAGGATTAATATTTCCGCAATTTGCCAGTGATGTGCGTTGTTGAAGCGCGTAAAAAGGTATTTCACTTTCACCGCGGCATTTTGCGCCACTTTCCGGGTCTTCATACAGCAAACGGTCAACAATAATTCCATTTCCCAGGGTCATATTTACTATATCGTCCACATCATCCGGGCGTACCCGGGTGTATAACAGATCCATATTATTTATTTTCACCAGTGGTCCACGTTCGCAAAATCCATGACATCCGGTATGGTCAACACTTACCGATTCTTTTTCAAATGAAACGGCATCATCACCCAGTAATTCGCGAAATCGTTCTAACACCTGCAACGAACCATTTGCCACACAACCAGTACCGGCACATACCAGAACCCGGCATTTATCGGCGATCTCACCGGTTAATTCTTTACGTCTTTTATTCAATATTTCCGCGGATGCTATCATAATTGGTTATCCTCCAACCTGTTAATTTCATTTATCACTTTCACTATAGATTCCGGAGTCATTTGCGGATAAACTTTTTCATTAATTAATACCACCGGGGCTAACCCGCAGGCACCCAGACAACTGACGGTATCAACGCTGAAACGAAGGTTTTTTGTGGTGGTTTCACCCGGTGCCAACTTTAATTTTTCCCGTATTGCCTGCAACACCGGCATTGACCGCCGAACATGGCAGGCGGTGCCGTCACATAACTTTATTTCGTATTTACCCTTTGGTTCCAGTGAGAATTGCGAGTAAAAAGTCGCAACACCGAATATCTCAGAAGGCGACCTGCCTATTGCTGTCGAGATATAAGTAAGAATATCCTGCGGCAAATAACGATATTCAGCCTGTACCTGCTGAAGAATAGCAATCAGGTTTGTAGCGTCATGGTTATACTTTGCCAGAATATCGTTAACTTTTTGAAATCGTCGCAATCCTTCCGATATTTTAGCTTTAGATTCAGCAATTTCTGTCATTGCGCGCATAATCACCCTCCACTAATTTAGATATCGATAATTATTTATCGATAATTACGGACTGATATTAGCGGGTTTTAAAAGCGGTGTCAAGTACTTTGTGAAACTTTTCACAAAAAATAAAGAAAAAATTCACGATTTGTTAAAATAAAGAAGATTTTGACAAATAAATTTATCAGTTTTAATACCGGACATTGTATGTTCTACCTATTTAAGCTGTTAGTAACGAAACCCATACAAATAGTCCGGATTTTAAAAATTAACATTCTTATAAACAAACTCCCCCTGTCACTGCGGTGACATCCCCATCAAAAGCTGTGCTTTATATACAAAATAAATGTTTATGGATAATTATAAGTTTTGATAGAAGATAAATTGTATGATAGAAAGGTAGGAAACTGCAGAGTATTCTACATATCTATTCATTTATTCCTTCACCCATTAATTCCATAGCCCACGGCAACGCCGCTGGGACTTGGTATCGTCACCAAAATTACGCTCTGTAAGAGCAATATTCCTAAAAACGAAGGAATATTGCTCTTACAGAGCATTGGATTTTATTTGTAAACTTACCTAGCGGCGTTGCCGTGGGCTATGGAATTAACATTATTAGGAATTAATAACCAAATCCATAAAAAAAAGTTCTGTTATTATTAATCGTTTTCTTTTTAAAAAAAATACGATAGCCGCAATCGGCTATCGTATTTTACATTATCGCATATTTACATTACCCATATTCTATTTTATTAATTTCATTGTTCCCAACCATTCTGTGCATGCTTTTTGCCATGCTGCCCATTCCGGACCATTGCCACATCCCAAACCATGTTCGCCGGTGGGTAATTCAAGGAAGGTTGCTTTTACGTTGTTTTTAATCAATGCATCGTAAAACATCTGACTGTTGGCAACATTCACCGCACTGTCTTTCTTTGAATGCGCTAAAAATGCTGGTGGTGTGTCGGCAGTTACATGTTTTTCGTTAGAGACAAAATCTATTTCCGCTGCGGTAGGATTTGGCCCTAACAGGGTATTGCGCGAACCGGCATGACCTTTTTCACCCATGGTTATAACCGGATAAATTAATATCATAAAATTCGGTCGGCAACTAACCTGTTCAATGGGATCAGCATCCTTTGGGTTGCCGGCATCATAATGAGTACCGATAGTGGATGCGACATGTCCGCCGGCAGAGAAACCCATAATCCCAATTTTGTCGGCATTTATTCCCCATTCCTTCGCGTTTTTACGAGCAATACGCATAACGCGTTGCGCGTCCAACATAGGTGCGGGGTGCTGGTATGGGTGCACCCGGTATTTTAATACTATCCCGGTAATACCCATGCCATTCAGCCATTTGGCAATATCGCGTCCTTCGTAAGTCATCATTAATGCCCAATACGCGCCACCGGGGCATATTACCACCGCGGTGCCATTAGCTTTATCCGGTGCGGGTGAATAAACAGTATATTCCGGTATATCCGCCGGGGTATTCCCTTTTGCTCCGGGTGCTGCATTCGGCCATAATGGTTGTGGTTTCGGTTCATCACCAGCATCTGCCATGGTTGGTGTTAATGCCAGTATTAATGCTAATGTCAGCATAAAAACCGGTAAATGATGCGAAATTTCAGTAAATAATGTCATGATTGCCCTCTTTAAATAATTATCCCAAAATAAGCGACTAGTTACAAGAATTTTATATCCGGATGATACGAAATTATATGCGGATATCTGATGTTACTGAATTATTTATATATTTGTAAGTATTCGGTAAACCCCATCCCACCAATTCATTATATGCCCATCATTTAGT
>CAZNLA010000083.1:0-14445 GCA_964573385.1 uncultured bacterium | reverse complement strand
ATGTTTTTACTAAGAGCCTATTATATGATTAAATATGATTTAGCATATCGTATTAAATCATTAACAAGTTCGTATAATTCAGATGCTATCGCTATTGTAGAACTTATTTTTTTTATTTCATCATTGATAGAAGTTGCTGGGTAAACACTAACATATAAATCACGTGATTGTGAGGATAATAGAATATCAAAGTTCAGACTTTCACGTATTATGTCTTCTAATGGACTTGAATCTAATAAATGTAAATAATGCCTATCTTCTTCACTAAACATAGGTTGCACAAATGATAATAATTGCGTAACCTTATGTGGTACAGATTCTATTATAGCAGCAAGAGAGTTATGTAATGCTGCAATACCAATATAATGAGCTGATGATTGCCGCAACTTTAGCATATTATCATTATTAAGTCCACACCATAAAGCTTCTAATTGTAATGCTGCATCCGACATAGAAGGAGCTGCTGATACAAAAGCACCATTTAATGCACCGACACTAGCTCCTGATATGACTTCAGGTTCAATGCCCAGTTCTGCCAGTGCCCGGATGACACCTACTTCATATGCACCTTTTGCTCCACCACCGGAAAGTACAAGACCAAGTTTGGTTTTTGATTCCATTATGTTCCTACTTCATTCAATATTGTTTCAATTAATTGTGGTGTATCATACATTCCCGATTCTCTTCTTTTGTAATCATTTTCTACCCCATCAGGAAACTTTGAAGAGAGTGTATAATCAGATAATAATTTCTGAATAGGTTTATTTTCGTTGTTTCCAAACAAATAACACGTTACCTCTTTACGTAGTGGTGTTTCAATGTTATTACTAATTGATTCCCATGAATTATTATATTCTTTTAACCAATTACGTATAGAATGGTATGTATTGTTTTTTATGTTGAAGTGACCATATAATACATTAACAGTTGTATCAATTACTGTTTTAATATATTTTTTTTCGCTAAATAGTATATGACCAGCTTGATGGCCATGATACAATTCATGCAAAACCAAACAAGTTTGTACTATCAAAGGATAGCCATAAAAGAGTCGTCCTGATTTCCAACCTTCTGTTACAGATGTTAAATGTAGATGTGCGTCTGTTTTTATTTCTACACGTCTTACTTCAGATTCTAATGTAGAGATTTTATTTGAAATATAGTTAGATAAAGTCTGTAACTTATTTTCTTGATGTTCTATAATATGACGATTTTCAACAGAAAACATAATTGTATCATTTAAAGTTTTTCGTACATCATTCAATGTGTTTATTACAGACATTAACGTTTCAGTCGTATGACGTCCATCTCTTGTTAATTCAATTGCCCATGATGTTAAGTTTTCTAATGAATGTTGATGTTGCATAGATATGATACTATCTCGGCGACGATTTGAACCATCACAAAACCCGATAAAACGAGAGAATCCATCTTGTTGATCCCTATACTTTATTTGTCCTGAAGATACCTCAAGGCCATTAATTAAATCAACCAGCATTTTTTCAGACAACTCAGGTACATTTTTGAACTCTGACTTTAGCATTTTATCTTCTAATTTGTTATTAAAGCCATCCATTGATAAACCTCTCAAACGATTTTGTACGATCAGATAATTTTTCAATGTTCTCATTTATATTATCGAGTTGAGTTTTTATTTCATCTTGTTTATACTGTTCCTCTTCTTTTAGTTTTATGCCAGAGTTAATATTATTTGATAATTGATGAAATTTTTCTTCTATTTTACAAAAAAAAATCTCTATATTTTCTTTAAATACATTATTGATATATAGATTTGATATATTACGCACTTTATCTGTTTGCTTGTTTATACAATCAACTATATTATTCTTTATCGAAACAGAATCAACAAGATAATAATTTTCTGTATGAGTATATTTTACTTCATGAGGGTAAAGCCACAATGTATACCATCGAAGTTCTGTGTATGAACGTGTTTCGGTGTGAGTTTTATTTTGAATATATTCTGTACGAGACATCTCATTCATATCAAGTTTTATATCCTCAAAATTAGGTTTTTCAAAATTAATATTAATTTTGAAAACATTATTAGCGTCATCCTGCATTTCATTCAGAATAGGTTGAACAGTTACTTCAAGTTGTTTTGATAACTCATTCTGAACATAATTAATTGGTTTGCTGATATCAGTAAGTTGTAATTGAAAAGCTTCATTCAATTCTTTGCTTAATTCTTTGAAAACTTTTTCAACAAAGCCTTTAGCATCATTTTCTGAATTGAACTTCAATTTATTCGTATCTTGCAATATTTGTTGTATATTATATTCTTTATGATCTGAACCACTAAAAAATGAAGAGAAAATTTGAACAAGTTTTGCTTCTGGTTTTCTTTTAGATGTTTTTTGCTTTTCTTGTTCTTGTTGAGTTGCTTTGGCAGCATTTTCTATCGTATTTGTAGCATTATTCTTCATTTTTATAATACTATCATCTATTTGCTTTTTAGTTTTATCAATTGCCTTCTGCTTTAAATTGATAGTTTCTTCTTTTGCTTTATTTAAGCGAACTAAACGATCTTCTAATCGCTTAATTGTATTGGTTAACTCAAAGATGCTGGTATCGAGAGATTTTAGTCGTATCTGAACACCTTCTTGTAATTCATTACTGATATGTGTTAATACAATAATAGCCGCTTTTAAACTTAAAGGAACGGCCTGTTCAAGAGAACGCGCAATAATATGTTGCAAAGGTTCTGCCATAAGAGAATTTTTCCATATTTTCTCACTAGCAAGTTTATGTGTTTCAATATCGATATTTTCAAAATCTATTTTATCAACAGTTTCTCCGTATGCCAATTTTTTAAAATCATCAACCCAACTTAATTCATCAAGTGGTGGTAGTTTTTTATTTTTTTCTATTTCACGTAAAGCAAGATTAGCATAAAATGCTTTTTTTGCAGATATTGGATATACATTACCTTCTACATTAAAGTAAGAAGTACCATCTTCTAAATATTGCGGTGGGAATAATTTAGTATTTACAAAATTATTAGTTTCTTGAATATTCATATCCCGTTGGTTATTGCGTTGGTCAAACTTGTTAACCATTACAAAAATATTTGTACCGATGTTATGTTGTTGCATTATTAATTCACGTAATTCATTATCAGCAGTTGTTTTTAACTGGGTAAAATCAAGAATGCTTACTATAGCAGATGCTTTATGAAGTTGTTCTTGAACCACCACTTTTAAATGACCTTGACCGGCTTCGTTTGGTCCAGGGGTATCAATTAAAGATAACTTACCAATACCATTCTGAATACGATCTTTCAAATATGAAAATTCAACATATATGTGTGGAAAATCTGAAACCAATGTATAATCATTAAGTGGGTTATTAATGCAAAAATTGGGGTCATTAACAATTCTAACAATATCATTAATTGATTCAAGAAAATCATAAATACCAGTACTACCATCATATTGATTTTTTAAATATGTTAAATGTCCTGAACGGATTTTGTCTAATATTTTATCTTGTTCTTCTATACCAAATGTAAAATCACTTTCATGATTATTATCTAATTCAATTAAACTTTTTTTAATATCGTTAATAGCATTATTAAATGGTTCAACTTTTTCAATTTTTAAAATAGGATTGGTTTGTCCAAGTTGATGGGTTATTACTGTCGGAAGAACTGTCATTGCTTTTGCACGACTGGGTAGAACTTCAGATCCAATAATCGCATTAATTGTCATTGACTTACCAGCTTTCATTGTTCCAACAAAAGCAATTGTTAATTCTAAATCTTCAACTTTCATTCGTTGTTCAATAAGATGTTCAAGCCATTCATCATATTTTTGTGATTCAAGATATTTATCTGAATTATTATCTTTTATACATTTTTCAATAGTATAAAGTTGTTGTAAAGCCTCACCCTGAGCTTCTCTAATAATATCAACTGTAAGATTTGAAACTTGTTCATTTTTTTCAATAACATCATTTGGTTTCATAGGTTTCTCTTTTTTTTATGTAAAATATTTTCCACTATACCATTTTTTCACTACTAACTTTATCAATTCCACAATATTATAGCAACCCCAATAGGACACCATTTGTCCTACTAACTTGATTAATTTAATTTTTCTTATTTTTAATACTATTTCATCCGCTCTATATTCCTAGTTATTGCCATTATTTCGTCCCGTACCTGTTTCACCATTGCCGACGGTAGAGCTTTTCCCACGACCTATTGCACCAGTTATGAGCAGATTTATTTTTTGCTCACGAAGACGAGTGAAATTATTTAAAAATTTCACTCTTTATGATTCATCGATTGGCATATTATGAATTTGCTTAATTAATTCATCCCAAACTGATAATTGTGTTAGTGTCGACATCTTAAATATCTCTTCATTATAAACTAAATTCGACTTTTATTTTTTCATTTAATGTTTATTTTAACTGTTTTTTAAAATATCGTTTTATTGGATCTAAAATCGATGATTTAGTTTTTACTTCAATATGATTAATCATATTTGTCTTTTCTTTAGTATTTTCGATAGATGCCATATTTATATCTTCTAATGGCCAGAATTGAACATTGAACTCACATGTAGTTTTTTTAACTACTTGATATTCACCACCGACTTCAATACCAAGGCGTGAAAGATCGCTGCAAACCTTTGCTGTTACATCAATTTGCTCGCAGGTATTAAGTTTTACGTTTGATTCTTCAATATTACCATTCAAACGTTCATAAACAAGACCACGTAAAATTGGATCAACTTTTAAAAATCCTTGTACTTCATTAGAGACAAATGGTTCTGTTCGAGGACGTCCATACCGTTTGGAAATATACTTTGAATCCGTACTACTACTATTATTATTAACAAAACTACTAAATCCTAATTTTGTTGCTTCTATTTTTAAATCAGCAGAAATATTTCTTGATTTTTCATCAATATTAAACGAAAGAAGTGTTATCTCTTTAGCTCCAAGGTCACAGCATATACGTGAGAAAGCAGCCATTTTTTCAAGTTGAAAACGTTCATTTGCTTTGGCTGGTAGAACATAATGATTTGGAACAAAAGGATTCAAAACATAAGCTGCTCCATCTATAGTAAAATCATTATCATTATCGAAATTGAATAATTTATTAGCTTCTTCTGGTGAGAAATGAGGAATGGGTAACTCTCCTGTTGTTATGCAAAATCCTTGTTCTTTCTTTGACTTTGCTATTTCAGCAAGAAGGATTGGTAACTGAGACATAATATAAGTAGAAGCAATAAATGCTGGACCAAATATTGTAGTTAAACCTAAACTTAAACCTGCACTTAAACTTAAACCTGCACTTAAATTAGTAGATGCGACTTTCTTCCAATTGACATGTGAAATAAGTTCCTTGTATTTTGCGTCGCTTGCAACAATAATCAATGGACATTTTGTTGACGCGAGAGTTGAATGATCAATTTTCATGAAAGTTCCTCCTTTTTTAAATTTTTCAACCTTATAAGTGATTTCTTATTGTTTTTTATTAATCTGGTACCAATCGAAAATACCACATTTACCACCAATTCTATCAATTCCCCACTATTATATCAACCCCAATAGGACACATGTTGTCCTACTAACTGCATTACTTTAATTTTTCTTATTTTATTTACTATTTCATCCTATCCAGATTCTTTGCTATTGCCATTATTTCGTCCCGCACCTGTTTCACCAGTGCCGGTGGGGCAAGTGGGGTGGCGTGGCGGCCGGCGAAGCCGAGGAGCCAGCGGCGGATGCCGGTTAGGCCGGTGGCTTTCATGGACAGGACTATTGAGCCGTCATTGTTGGTGGTTATTTGTTGGGTGGGGTGCCATCTTCTTTCGTTTATCCATTTGGCGCCTTCGGGGCTGAAATGGATTTTTACTTCTACCGGTTCTTCGTTACTAATTGGTTCCTCATTGCTGAAACGGGTGGACAGGCGGGTGCGCAGGTCATTTTTGTCTGGCGGGGTGAAGGTTGTCGATAATATTTCCAGCTTTTGTATCCGGTTCACCGCGAATTCTCGCGGGGCATTGCGGGTGTGGCAATGCGCATATAGGTACCACATACCATAACTGAAATATAGGTGATGCGGGTCGATTATCCGGGTGGTTAGTTTGCCGGTTTTCATGGTTAGATATGTTATGCGCGCCTGTTGTGATTTCGCGATGGCGTCTATCAACTGGTTGAAATTTATTATCGCGTTGGTTTCTTCCTGCGGCATTGGGTCAGGCAGGCGGGATATCCGGGATGAGATGTCAGTGGTGGTTATCCGCGATGGCTGCATCATTTGCACCTTGGATATGGCGGAATTCAACGCCGTGGTGTATGGGGTATTATGAAAAGAATCAGCGATTTCAAGGGTCAGGCATAACGCCATAAACTCCTGGTCAGAAAAATCCGGTGGGGTTAAACTGAAATATTTTGAATATACATAGCCACGGTACTGCGGGTCGTATTTGCACGGAGCACGCAAATCACCGGTCAGCATTTCCATATCACGCCTGATAGTCCTGGTTGTTACACCACATATTTCCGATAATCTTTCCTGGTTAGGATATCTTTTAGATACAATCTCATTATGAATTTTCAACAGTCTGACTAATTGTGCGCGCGCAAACGACATGATGATTCTCCATTTCTATTTTAAATAAACATTGATTAACAGGATTGACAGGATTGTTAGTCATGCCAAAACATTACCAGCCAATAGACCAGCATATTTTGCGGACAGAACAGAAGTAACAACGCCACCCACGACACCGAGGTGGAATAAATCCATGATAAATATTATCGTTCATGTCATCTATCCTGCCAGGAATATGCTGATTTATAAAATGCAAAACTTGTGACCACCACAAGCCTTGTAGTTCCTATAGTTTTCATATTTTACCTCTTTTTATATATATTATGCAACAGATAATAAAGGTGTTGCAGATAATTTTTTATTTAGTTTACAATTTACAGTTTATCTTTTACTTAAACACAAAGTTCACAGTGTTTTTCACAGAATCAGCTTTTTATCATTAAACAAATCAACTATCAATGTCAGTCACTGTGTGGAACAGGGTCGCAGCCCGGCTCCCTTGAAGTGTGAAGAGTGAAACTTGGAAGAGTGAAATTTTCTCTGGGCCATGATTTATTAGATTAAAGGGTTTAAGATTAGAATAAATTATCATAAAAATCCTCAAATCATAGCTAAAACTAAATTCAAAACTTCAGATAGCCGGGCCGCGACCCTGTTCCAAACAGTGACCAATTCTGAAAACAAACTTTTTATTGTGACCAGAAATATACATGAAAATAATTTATAATGTTGCATTTTAAATTATTGATTATAAAATCCTCAGTGTAAAATTGGAATGATTTGCAATTTACAATTTGCAATTTCAAAAAGCACTGTCTCCAAGTTTTGCTAATTTGTATTTAGCCACTTTATCATCAGTCACCATGGCAGAATATTTCCAGGTTGCGCCTGCTTCCAGGCCTGTTATATTTGCCATTGTGGTGCCAAGCATTGCTTCATTTTCATCATAAACATTGAATACAATTTCAACATAGTCTATGGTTTCGGCACTATTGTTGCGCACGGTACCATCTATACTGTTGGAAAATTCGCCATTTACATAACTATGCGACAATAATTCGAGTTTGGGTTTTTCTTCAACAACAGCAGTTTCTGTTTCTGTGGATGGTTGGGATGTTGTATCGCTGGTGTTAACAATAGCGGCGTTTTCGGTTTGTGTGCCGGATGTGTCTTTACCGATATCGGCAGTCGGTTTTGACGCGACTCCTATCATAAATATTATGGTGAAAATTACTATTGTTATTGGAATCCATAAGGCATACCGTGTTTTTAAGTCACTCTGATTTTGTTTTCGCATTGACATAACACCGGCAATACCCAGCAATACGCCAGACAACAGGTATCCCATTGATATTGCGATTACACCGCCAATGGCAGATGCCAGCATAAATAATCCGCCAAGTTTGCCATGACTGCGGGATAATGCCGCGCCGATAATGCCCCAAATAGCGAGAAATATGGCGGCAACAGACAAACTGCCGATATCTTCCGCACCACTCGCCTTAAATGCCGCACCGACACCAGCAAACATTAATGCCGAAAAAGCGCCGATTATGCCGAAAATGCCACCCAGCAAACCCATGACAAATTCAGCATTGCGACGGTCGACAGGTTCGTTAACGACATCAACAACCTTTTCCGTGATAGCAACGATATCAGACTTGCAATGTTTGCAGTATACCGCAGATGCCATAACCTGTTCGCCACAACGTGGACATGGTTTGCGATTGTCAACATCGTTCTTAACAGATTCGCCACATTCCGGACATTTTACCGTCATACCGGCATCAAACTTCTCCGCTTCAAACTGAGAACCGCATTTTGAACAACTGATTAGAATACCCATTTTTATCTCCTTTAATTTGTGAATTTCAATCACCGAGACTAAAATAACAGAAGATTAAGGACGGCACCTGTCCTACCTAAAATAAGTGTTCAGTTTTCAGTCATATTTAACCTACAACATAGAATTTGGTAATAGAATCAGTTTTAATCATTATGTAGATTAGTCATCAATATCAGTCACCGTTTGGAACAGGGCGAGAGCCCGGCTAGGTTTGAAGAGTGAAGGTTGATGAGAGAGGATTGAAAATTTCACTCTTCTAAATTTCACCATTCACTCTTCAAAAGGCCGGGCTCTCGCCCAGTTCCAAACAGTGACAAATTTTGACACCAGTATTTTTTTTGTGACCAAGAATAGAAATGAAAAATAATTTTTAATTTTGCATTTTTAATTTTTAATTATTATCAATCATGGTTCAGAAAATTTCCAAATATTTTCTTGTTATTATGGTCTCGTTTTATTGGTTACGGCAACCGCAGCCATCCCCAGCGTTTGGGGTGAATGCGCGACTCGGTTGGTACGTCATTGTTGACACCGAGTTCGTTATTGTCATCAGCCCACATTGCGCGGGTCAATACTGATACGCCACCCTGGTCAGAGAATAAAGCGCCAAAGTCGGCACGCAGGATGCGACCGCTTTCCATAGTACCCAGTCCGAGTTCTGTCGCATCAAGACGCAACTCGACGGTATAACCGGTGGTGGTACGCAACAATGCTGCTGTAACTTTTTTCAATGGCGCAACATGGTCGTAAACTTCTTTAGCTGTTGGACTGGTGAATGTGCCGGATATCTTGTCGGCGCGGTCTGATTTTGGTTCATACAGCATTACCAGCGGTGTTTCAACGCCTTTGGCATCTTTTACCCACGCTATAAGCAAACGTTTATCACCTGTAATTGGTGAGTCATCTTTTCTTTCTACATTACTTGCGGATGATGATATTCCGACTTCCAGGCAGTCGCCAGTTTTAAAGAGCAAGTTCGGGTTGCCGCCGGCATTTCGCATAGGCGAGTCGTCGGTGATATCAAAAGCCATATTAATAACATTCGGCTCGGAATTGCGCCATGCAACGGCGGCGCGTCCCTGGCGTTTGTCGTCATAGCGGAATGCTTCCCATTCCGCATCTGTCCATTCGCTAAGTTTACCGTCGATGGTTGTCGCCAACGGTGCGGTTTCCATGGTTTTCTTTGCGGCTGCAGGCAAGCCTTTCTCTACTCTGGCGGCGGCCTGTGCCTGTTCGGCTTCTGATGGTGACATTTTTATTTTGAAATTATCAAAGCGCACATCTTTTAACCCGGCAACTTCCCACACTCTTATTCCGGCGTCACCGCCGCAATACAGGTATTTCTTTGTTTTAGGCACATAAACCGCCTGGCCGTTAAAGTTTTCAGTGTAGACGGTGAACTCGTTCATACCTACGTCTGCCCGCAAATCTGGCGTGAGTGAAGTAATGTACAAACCTGTTGCGGCATCCAGCACGTGGTACTGGTTATAGTAAGAACCCACTGTAATATATTTCCCGAAAAATCCGGTGAACTTGATGGCACCGTGAATCTCGCCAGGTTTGCTGATTGTGGTGTTGCGACTAGCCGGGTGGCTTACTACGATATTGCGGTATTCCCACAATGTATCGCCGTTTGCGGTAAATTTCACCAAGCGATGCCCTTTATCGAGTACTGTTTCACCGCGTTTAATTACCTTGTCACCATTATTTATCAGCATGTAAATATTGCCAGCAGTATCCACTGTCACATCTTCTATTACCGCTCCGTATGGAGTTCCAAAAGGATACAGTTTTGCTCCGGGATAATCTTTCAGTCTTTCCTGTTGACCGACAAAAATCATTTGTTGATGTGCAAAGTTGTAACGCGGCGCACCAGCAGCATCAAAACCTTCAAATGGCACACGTAAAAGATATTGATAAGTTCCGCTGCCGATATATAGATCAAGATTAGATGCGATTGCCAGTAGTCTGGGCGGCCATAATCCACCCCAGTTTGTCGGCATAACATCTTCTTCGCCAGTCTCAATAATACCATTACGGTTGCGGTCAACATTCAATGTGGTGTAACAAATACCCCAGTTATAATCTTTGCGGCAATTGCGCTGACCGATTGTGACCAGTGGAATAAAACGGCCATTTACCAGTTCAGAAATACCGTGAATATGAGCATATGAACCACTGCCAATATTGAATGTGCGTCCTGCAACATGAACGATGGTACGGCCACCACATTCGCCAGTTACACCTGCCACCTCGCCGCGTCCAGTTGTATAATTTAATGAAAATTTAGCACTATCAACATACAGGTTATCCGGGTCGTCAGCGTCCATAACACTTTGTGGTGAATACGGTGCCGGACCGATGAAATCACGAACAAATTTTCCATCTACTGTCCAAACACTGGTACGTCTGGGGTCTATAACACCTTCAGTAACCCATAAATTGCCATCCGGGCTGATCGCCAATCCCTGCGGATTGCGCATGGCATCTTTGTCCCACGGTCCCGGGGTAACCAGGCCACCGCGTTTGCCGATACCATTTAACAGTTTTCCTTTGGAGTCAAAACGCAAAACACGGTTTTCTGTACCGCGAAGACCGAGGAATATATCGCCGTTGGGGGCAATTGCAATCTGGTTAGGACTTGGCAAAATAGCCTGGGTCATCCACCAGTTGGAATTAACAATTGCCTGACGCGCACTGCCGTCAGCATTCATACGAATAACTTCCCATGCTGTTGCGACAAATAATTTATTAGTAGTTGTATCCCATGCCAATCCGCGGGGAGCATCCAATTTATCAATTATCCGCAATTGCTTGCCAGTTTTCTTTTCAATACAGTAAATCAAACCACTTTTTGGTGCGGATATAAATATTGTATCTACGTTTACCGCAATACTGACAAATTCGTCATCTTTGGATCCGCGTCCGGTTTTGTCCGGGTCGCACATCAGCATTGATGAGGAACCGGTATCGCCAATTGGTGACAGATAACCATTCCGGCAATCAAGTTTGTATATACCGGCTTTCGAATTCACTCTCCATTCCGGTATGTACCAACCGCCGCCGGATAACACGTAAATATCTGTACCGTCAGTTGCCATGGCGCGTATTGACATACTGATGTCCAGACTGCCGGCATTACCCCATATTTTTTGACCGGAGGGGGTGAGGCCGATGATGGTTTTACTCGCCTCGCCACATTCGTGTGCGAGGAACATGTTTGTACCATTACTACACACGGCGACCGGTACGCCGTAGTCACCAGCCCATGAACCGGTGCCATCATTGCTGTTATATGGCGGATTGCCGGGATTATCAACGGTAACAGCCAGTTTTACCCCGATACCGCCGGAATAGCACCAACGAATCCGGTATTCACCCGCAGGTACTGGTTTCCCGTCATTATCCAGTCCGTTCCACATTTCTGTGTTGCGTCCGGTGTTACGTTCGGCATTTCCCAATAGCCAGCGCACCGTATGTCCCTTAGCATCTTCAACTTGCATGCTTACAAGTGTCATGCCTTTTTTGCCGGGGATGGTATAGTTTAGTGGAATGAAACCGGTATCTGCGCGGCGTGGTGCTTCTTTTGCTTTTACAGTACCGGGTGGCAGATTACCGGTTTTCTCCAGGGTCAGTTTCCCCCAACTGCCGGCATCCTGATAAACAAAGCCGCTGCTGTCAGGATTGCGAATATCTGAAAGGTCTGCCTTGTCGGTACGACCGAGTTCATCACCCCATAATGCCTGCCATGTACAGGCAAGGGTATCACCAGCCTTGGGTGGATTATCTCCGGCGTTCAATAGACTCCATGAAATTGCCCATTCCATGGTATATGACCGACCATCTGCGCCTTTTTTATAAACAGCCTTATAGCCGATCGGATTTACTTTTGTGTTATGATAATTCATGCCGTATTGTATTTGCAGACAAGGTTGCTGACGGGCGGTGTAATACCACATTGTCAGGTGAACAATGCGGTCGTTTTTCATCTCTTCACCCTGGTATGGAATTCTAACTGGCCAACCTAATTTAGGGTCAAGACAGAATCGCGCCTGCAGACAATCACCGCGCCATGCCGTAACCGCGTCAGTTTCTGGACTGTTGTTATTTACCATTGGGGTAGAGTCGGTAACCACCTGGCCGATATAAAGGTTTTGTGCATCATACATCATGTAGCCGCGATAGTTAAAAATATCTTTCTGCTCTTCGTAACGATATGTATAAAACTCTCCGCTGCGATCCCAATCGGAAAGATCGCCATCAATAACGACACCACCAGCAGGGGCAGGAACTGCCGGCACCGCAGTATAACGTCCGACATTAACATTGCCGCCGGCAAATGAGGTGAGTAATAAAGATAATAACAGTAGCCAGCTAATAAGGTAACGCATCTTATTCTCCTTTGAAATCTGACAGGGATAATTATATGTATTCCGGTTTACTAAAAATTGTACCATTATATTTATTTGGTTTCAAGATGTGGTGAATTATATGACCACAAGAACATAAGATCATAAAATAAACTTGATGTTTTTTTGTGTTTCGGTTTGATAATTTTAACAGGACCTTGCAAAACCTGTTTTTTTTAATGTTTAATTTTTAGGATTGTGGTAGGCGCAAACCACCCCGACCTTCGGCCACCCCTCCTTGGCAAGGAGGGGAGTTTAAATTGAAGGTTTTTTGTTTATTAAAGTTGCCATTATATTATCAAATAACTTCCATAGCTCCCCTCCTTGCCAAGGAGGGGGTAGGGGGTGGTTTGGTTGATTATTTAATTAGTAGGTTTTGCAAGAGCCTCTTAAATTTGCCATTTACTATTTACAATTTGCAATTTAAAAACCATACTTCTCTATCACTTGCCCTATCTTTTCTTCATCTTCTTTTCCGCCGCCGCCAATTATTATTATGCCTTTGGCGCTACCTAATTGGTCTGCGATTATGTCGAGGGAATCCCAACCGTAGGGGGATTGTGATGAGTATATTTGGATTAGTTTGCCGGCGGCGCGGATTTTTTTGTATACTTCCGGCCATTGGGTGATGTCCGGGCTACCGTCGCCGGGGACCCACTGGATGCCTTTTAGTTCCGGTATGCTCAGCAAATGGTCGAGATGTGGTAACTGGCCGGGGCCATCTAAATGATAGAATGGATTTGTCAGTTTTTTGCAACTGGCGGCTAATTCGGGAAGGACGAATTCCGCGAATTGGTCCGGACCTATCATGTAGCAAAAGTCGCACTGCAGCATGTAGTAAGGTTTTTCGGAGAATATCGGGCACCATGCGGTGTAGCCGGGATTCATATTCGCAACACTTGCAAGTTCCTTAAAACAATGCCACCAAGCGTTGTGTCCTTCCCATGCCAACCGGGTTACTTCTTCCGGGCAGTCATATAAGTCTATCAGCAGATTTTCGCTGGGACGGAAGGTGGACGCGATATCCAGATTGCCGCCAAGGTCGGTCATGTCTAACTGAACCATTCCCTTAAATCGTTGTTGTGAAGCGCGGTATAGGTCTACTGTGCGTTGCCACCATGTTGAAGATGGGTCGAATTTTAACGATATTTCTTCCGCAGGCAGGATAGACTGGGGGTGAAACCAGGTTGTTCCCGCATATTCGCTGTTGTCTACCAATGCACCCATATAAGCGGCTAATACACCGGGGCCAAAATACGGGTTGCAATGTGGGAAACTGTCACCGAGAAAATATGTGCTTTCCAGATGATATTCATACCAATCGACAATCTGGTCGGCCGGAACCGAGAAATCGTAAAAGCTGTTGAAATGATAATATGGAATAGACGGTTTTTCACAATGTGGTACCCGACCAGACACAGTCGCCTGTATTAAAGGACGGTCCAGTTCGCCTGCCCACCATTTGCGGTAATTATCTTTAACCGCATCCCACCGTTCGGTAGTAAAATCAATATTCATAATGGTTCCTCTTTTTTTGTAGTTTTGTAAGTATTCGGTAAACCCCATACATTTACCATAAAATTACAATAATAAGAATA
>CAZNLA010000082.1:0-14551 GCA_964573385.1 uncultured bacterium | reverse complement strand
CAGGCTCAGCGACCGGTCACTGAGCCTGTCGAAGTGACCTTAAGCGAAAGTTCTGAATCAGTATTCTTTCAATTGCGCCGTCTTTTCTTACTAGTTTTAGTAGTGTTCATAGGGAGATAAAGATTTATAGTTGTTCCTATACCGGGGGTGCTGATAATTTCTATACCGCCTCCCAATCCTTCAACTCTTTCGCGAATACTGAACAAGCCAAATCCTTTATTAGAATCAGCTATATCCTGAATATCTTTTATTACAAATCCAGTACCTTTATCCTGCACTGTTAATTTAAATCGTTTGTCGCTTATTTTTTCAAATATAACTTCTGCTTGTTTTACGTTGGCATGTTTTTGAATATTCAGCAGCATCTCCCTTATTGCCTGGTAGGCGCAAATGCCCACTTCATCATCGATATTTGTTATATTTTCATTGGAAATGACATTTAATATGAAGTCATACCGTTCGCGCATTTGCTTTGCTAACCATATTACCGCATCCTGTAACCCACTTTCATAAAGTGCCGGCGGTACTATCTGGTGAACAAGTTCCCTGGTTTCAGTTATTGCTTCATTTAACATGCGGTCAACAGCTGTCAAGGATTTTTGTGGTGCGGTATCTGTTACCTGCAGAATTCCTGTGTTTAATACCAATTTGGCAGCCACCAGAATTTGCTGAACTTCTTCATGCAGCACATATGCTATCCTCTTGCGCTCTGTTTCTTCAGCCTTTATCAGGCGTCTGGTTAATGTCTGCAATTTGCGTGCGCGATTTTCGGCAATGACAGTACGTTCCGCTACCTGTTTTTCTAAATCTGCGTTATAATTTTTCAGTCTTTCTTCGGCTTGTTTACGCTTTGTGATATTGCGTACGATAGCACAGAGTCCAATCTGCTTTCCAATATCATCTGTAATTAGAAATGTTCTTAACTCAACCGGTATAGTGCTGCCATCACGACGGATATACTCTTTTTCATATAATTTTGAATGTTTATTTGTTAATATTTGGTCCTGAATAATATCTGACTCAAGATTGTGCCATCCCTGTGGGGTAAAATCTTTATATTGCATTTTCTTCAATTCGTCATCCGAATAACCCAGCATGGCTTGAAAAGCAGGATTAGTCTCTATAATATGTCCTTCCATATCTGTGGCAGCGTAGGCATCTGTCATGCTTTCAAATAAACGTCGATACTTAACTTCTGATTTTTGCAATGCCTCTTCGATTTGCTTGCGCTCAGTGATATCAATTTGTACACCTTCGCTCATACCCAGGTTCTCAGATAATATTGTTATATAGGATGACAGTTCAAACCAGCGAATTTTTCCACTGGGAAGACGTGACTGAAACTCGTAATGAACAATTTTTCCTTCCCGACCAGCTTTTTCTTCCGCCATCTTTAACCCGGGAATATATTCGGGTAGCATCTGCGATAATAATACATTTGCGTCATTCATTACCGCTTCAACGCTCACTTCGTTTACCCGGCAGACGGCATCGCTTATATATGTGATTTGGCGATTACCTTCCCAATCTCCAAGCATTTGAAAGAGAACAACATTAGGCAGATTGTTAGCCAGTGACCGCAATAACTTTTCACTGGTATGCAATTTTTCTTCATTTTGCTTACGTTCAGTTATGTCAATGCAAAGACCTGCCATACGATCAGCTTTTCCTGAATCGTCATACGTTGTTTTTCCCAATGCGCTTATCCAGCGAACCTGTCCATCAGGATGAATAATTCTATATTCATCTGAATAGGGAATTTTTTCATTAACGGCTTCTTTTATGCTGAGATATGCATTGTTTTTATCATCAGGATGCAGCAGCTGATCCCATGTATCAGATTTTATAGTAAAATTGTCAGAATCAAGGCCAAACAAGTTATAAAGTTCTTTAGACCATGTCAATTTCCCCTGTTTCATATCCCAATCCCAGGTTCCAGCGCTGGCAGAATGAAGTGCCAGTTTTAACCTTTCTTCAATCCTGCGCGATGATTCCTCGACTTGTTTTTGTTCAGTGATATCCTGTACAATGCCTAATATATGTGTAGGATTGCCTTCCTTATTTACCTGGTTGCTGCCCATTACCGAAATCCATCGTATTTCACCATCGACACGACGAACTCTGCACTCGAACTTCCAATCGATTTGTTTAGAAATAGCCTCGTTAAAACTATCATCTACATACTTTCTATCCTCTGGCAGGACATGTTCGATAAATTTCTCGTATGTCCAGTCTTGATGTAATTTATCATAGCCGAAAATATTATCATGGGTTAATGTATGATACGCGGTATGATTAGTCAGGTTAAGAATCCATGCGCCGATATTATTTGATTCCAAAACAAAATTTAATTGCGTCTCTGTTTTTCGTAACGTATCTTCAACTTGTTTTTGTTCGGTAATATTTTGAACAATTCCTGTAAATCCGATAATCTTATTATTTTCATCTTCGACTGGATACCAACTTTCAAGATATGTACGCTCAACTCCCGGTTGTATGGCTGTTTTCCCACTGATTTCGATTCCTGTAACGGGTTTTCCGGTAGCCATGATGATATCTGTTATTCTTTTTGCCGGCAATTCTAAACTTGGTATTATTTCACCTACAGTTTTGCCTATATGTTCCTCTGCCGGGACACCATTCATCGTAGCAAGTATATTATTTACCCGTAAATATCGCAGGTCGATATCTAATAATGCCAAACCAAAAGGTAAGTTTTCATAATATGAAGCAATCTCATTCAATTGACGTTGAATAATTTCCTCATTTAGTATTGGGTTATTTGATTTTAGCTTCAAATCATCTTTCATTCCAGACATGACGGGTTTCTCCTGGGCATCAAAACGTTATGCCATATTTTACTTCATTATTTCCACTTACCATCATGAAAGATTCACCCGAACCACTCCCAAGCGGGAGAGAGAGGTTGTCATTACCATTTTATATAAACCTTCCAGTTATTATACCGATTTATTTTTACGATTATCTCACAAGTTATTTGAGATTACAAGAGACTTTTTCAACTTTTATCTGCAAGCGATTCCCGTACTTTTACAGCAAGTTCATTGATGGTGAATGGTTTCTGTAGAAAAAAAACTCCTTCATCCAAAACTCCGTGATGGGCAATAACATTAGCAGTATATCCTGACATAAACATAGCTTTCATTTTTGGATATAAGGCATGTAGTTGACGTACTAAATCGCGTCCATTCATATCAGGCATTACCACATCAGTAATAACCAGGTTGATTTCTCCGGAGTGTTCTTTTGCTAACTGTATTGCCTCAATCGGGTTACTTGCTGTCAGAATATGATATCCCAGACGATGCAGCAGGGTTGTTGTCATTTTTAGTATAGTTAATTCATCTTCTACCAATAGAATAGTTTCCTGACCTAATAATAATTCTGTTTCATGCTTTGCATATTTCTGTGCTAATTCACCAACATAGCGTGGTAAATATATTGTGAAAGTAGTTCCTTGCCCTAACTCACTGTAAACATTAATAAAACCGTTATTTTGTTTGACAATACCATAAATGGTCGCCAGTCCAAGTCCGGTACCTTTGCCTATTTCCTTAGTGGTGAAAAAAGGTTCGAAAAGATGTGTTAATGTATCGTTATCTATACCGCATCCATTGTCGCTTACAGCAAGACGCACATATTCCCCCGGAATATATCCAGCATGTTCTGCACAGTAGTCCTCATCAAAGATGTAGTTTTCTGTTTCTATAGTCATCTTACCGACACCATCGATTGCATCTCTTGAGTTGACGCAAAGATTAGCGAAGATTTGGTCTATTTGCGACGGGTCCATTTTAACTTGCCAGATATCGGGTCCGGGTATCCATTCAAGGTCAATATCCTCGCCAATAATCCGCTTCAACATTTTCAGCATTCCAGACAAAGTATCATTCAAATCCAATACTTCCGGATTTATAGTTTGTTTACGGGCAAATGCCAGTAGTTGGCGGGTAAGGTCGGATGATCGGTTGGCACATTCCTGTATTTCTCTTAAACTTTCATATGTCGAACTATCTTCAGGTATTTCTCTCATTGCCAGGAAAGCATTACCCAGAATAACCTGAAGCATATTATTGAAATCATGCGCTACACCGCCTGCCAGACGTCCAATTGATTCCATTTTTTGAGATTGCTGTAATTGGCTTTCCAATCTTGATTGTTCAATTGCATTTTGTTTTTGTTTTGTAATATCACATACCGTACCTACAAAATTTACAGCATGGCGTGCACTATCTTCACCTTCAAATGTTGCAAGACCATGTGCTTCTACCCAGCGCATTTCGCCATCGGGACGATTAACACGATATTCAATTGAATATCGTTTGGGACTAACAGGGTCAAGAGCATCCCTGACTGCATTCAACACAATTGGTAAATCATCAGGATAAAGAAGTTTTAGAATGATATCATTCGAACATTCGTAACCGGAAACCCCGTATATTTCTTGGTAACGATTATCCCAAAATGTATAATTAGTTGACGGGTCATATTTCCACCAACCCAACTTTGATGCATCCAGTGCTATTTGACGCTGTTTGGCTAATTCTTCACGTTCAATTTCAGTTTTCTTAATATCGGTAATATCTCGACCAATTACAACAGCACCGGTTATTGTGCCATTCAGGTTGCGAATAGGCCCAAAACTATAACTTCCGACCCATATTTCTCCGGTATCTTTGCGTCGAAGGTTATATTCTGCGTTTGTGGCTGTTTCACCGCGAAGTGCCCGGGGAACTGTCAGCATATCTATCGGTACCAGTTCACCGTTAGTCAAATACACTTCTATAAAGTTTTGATAATCATAGAAATTTTTAGGGCACTCTTCTTTATTTATAAAACGATGGAAAGAAGCAAATGCATTGTTTATTTCTAACAAATTTCCATCAATGTCAGAAATAAATACAGCGTCTGTCATACTGGCAAACGCAGCTTCTATTATAGATTTGCTTTTTCGCAATTCATCTTCAGCCTGCTTACGTTCAGTAATATTTGAAAAAGTTACTACAAATCCATCACCCATTTTTACTGCATTAGTATGAAACCATGTTTTAACGTTTTCATGTTCGTAATAATGTTCATGGTTAAGTGGTATACCTGTCTCTACGACATTGACATAACGTGCGAATAATCCCTCTTCACGATTTCCCGGCATTTCGATAGTAAGCTTTTTGCCCAATAATTCATCCTGTCTTCTGCCCACCATCTTCTCGGATGTTTCGTTTATCATCGTCCACTCGAAATCTTCAATAATTCCTTCATTATTTCTATATGACTTAAACGCCATAATCCCAGAAAGAGAACTGTTTAAGATACTATTTAGCAGTGTTGTACTCTCATGCAACTTTTTATTGGCAATTTTTCGTTCAGTAATGTCACGTACTATAGCCCACATACCGGTCGGATTTCCTGTATCATCTTTCATTAAAAATGTTCTTAATTCTACTGGGAAAATGGTTCCATTGCTATGGTAATATTCTTTTTCATAAACTTCAGAATAACCGTTAGGAAGAATTTGTTTCTCAACTATCAGGCTTTCCATTTCATGCCATTTTTCGGGTGTAAGTTTTTGATAAGTTAATTCATAAAGTTCAATATCAGTAGAACCAAGCATATTTTGGAAAGCAGGATTAAAATCAATAATTCTACCATTCATATCTGTAGCAACATAAGCATCCATCATACTCTCATGTAAACGACGGTACTTAATTTCTGAAATACGCAGGTTATCTTCAATACGTTTACGTTCTGTAATATCACGAATAAATGCTACAATTCTGTTTTCATGTTGTCGATATTGAACGCTTGATTCAACATCATAGACACTTCCATCTTTACGGTGATGACGGGATTCAAAGCGATCTTGCCCATTAGTCATAATTTTTTGAATATGATTAGATACTTCGCCACTATTTTCAAAGACTTCAAAATCAGAAACTTTCATGGTAAGTAGTTCTTCTCTGCTGTAACCACTCATTCGGCAGTATGTATTATTTACTTCCAGTAACTGTCCCTGTAAGTCAACCATCCAGAACCCATCCATTGCCGTCTGAAGAATAGACTGATATCGTTCATTATTTGCTGTTTCAGTTTTTTTCTGATTCTCTATATTTTCACGCATTGCCAGGCTAATATTCAGGTGTGTCTTAACACGAATGCGAAGTTCATTAACATGAAATGGTTTACTGATATAATCTACTGCACCTAATTGCATTCCTTTTACTTTTTCATTAACATCATGAGAAGCACTGATAAATATAACCGGAATATCTTTTGTTATCTCATTTGCCTTTAATTTTTGACAGACTTGAAATCCATCTATTCCATTCATTTGAATATCTAATAATATTAAATCCGGAATATTTTCTGCAACAGTAGTCAGTGCTGACTCTCCGCTACTGCATGTAATTACATGGTAACCAGTTGGTTCTAATATATTAGCTAATAAAAACAGAGAATCCGGGGCATCATCAACTACCAAAATGCTAATTTTTTTATTCATTAACTATTCTCCATTCCTTATTTAATACAAAGTAGGTGATTTTCTATGTAATTATAATATGTTTTTTTATGAAAGTATATAGATATTGTTTGATTTTTTATAAAATATATGTTGAACGGTTTAGCTTTTAAAAAACAGTTTTTAAAAGCTAAAAGTTGTTAAAAAGCAAATAATGAAAATACAACACAAATAAAATATAGTTGTGATATTACCGTGATAATTGGGTGGTAAAGTTTATATATAAAAAATAGTTTCAGCAAAGAAATTAAAAAGGGGGATATAGAAATGAATATGAAAAAGAGAAACATTATTATTGCGTCAGTGTTAACTTTATGCATTGCAACAGTTGCATTTGCGCAGTTAGGTAATGATGACAAAGGTCCACAGGGACAGGATAAACACCAGGGACCACCACCAAAAGCAAAACAGGTGATGGACAGTGGTGTAACCGGTGTTTATATATTGGATGGACCAAACTTTACAAAGTTTGACTCCGCTACTTTGGTACAGTCAGGCCAATTGGAACTCGGTATTACTGCTGATAAACCGGTAGATACCACCGATACCGACAAATCAATGTTGCCACCACCAATGCCAATACCGGGTGATTTTAAAATTTATAATCCATCCGATTCCGCGTCAGAGTATCTGCTGGTTGTTGTCGGTGATACGTTCTACAAAATTGATGGTAGTAGTTTTACAGTTGCTGTAAAAACGCTATTGCCTGAAATACAAAAACCGAAAATTAAAGATGTGGAAAACAAGGGAGATGAGATGCAACCTGATGGACCCGGACCTGGTATACCACAGGATGGCGGACCGGATATGGGTGGGCCAGGTATGGGAAGACCGGGACCGGGTGGGCCGGGAATGCCACGCCCTGCACCACCGAAGTTGGACTTAAATGGTGATGTTTTATATATTCTTCGTGGACATAACCTAACAGCCATTAATGTTACAGATGGTTCAATCACTGCCTCTGTAGAGACAGTAAATAAAAATGATGTATCAACAGTAAAAAAAGAGAAAAAGCAGAAAAAAACTAATTTAAAATAGGTTAAATCTTAATGATATCAGGGGGTAAATACAGATTTGCTCCCTGGTTTATTGCATATAATCAGGATTATGTAATATATGTCAAGACACAAAAAAAATAAAGATAGTGATATAGATAATCTGGTCAGTGGTTTACAATGGTATTTAGAAACAGAATTAATACCAATTGCAGAGATTGATGCAATCTGTTTAAGTATGATAGAAACTGAGTTTTGCCCTTTTGAATCGGTAAATAATACTATATCATTACCGATGCAATTATTAACAATTGAAACTGATTGTTTTTATAATGAAAAAGAATCAGTTATGGTATAATAAATCAGCAAAACTGACAGTTATTGCTTAATGTTTATTATTAAATGAGGGGAGATATGCCTGTAAAAGTTTTACTGGCGGATGACGACCAGGATTTAGTAGAGGGGTTACGATGGTATCTGGAAGCAGAAGGTTTTCAGGTTTTCATCGTGCATAATGGTAAAGACGCGTTGGCGACTTTCCGCGCGGAAAAGCCGGAAGTAACCATTTTGGATATTATGATGCCAGAGATGGATGGTGTGCGGGTGTGTGAAGAAATAAGACGCAGTTCAGATGCTTTTGTAATGATGCTTTCAGCACGCGAAGGTGAAATAGATAAGGTTCGCGCATTAGAGAAAGGTGCGGATGATTATGTAACCAAACCATTTTATGCATCTGAATTAGTTGCACGGGTAAAAGCGTTGTTGCGAAGAATGCGTCGTGAAACGCATAATAGCAGTCAGTTACGTAATCAGGGACTGGAAGTTTATCCGGATGAACGTCGGGTATCTGTAAATGGTGTTGATGTCCAGTTATCATCTACCGAGTTTGATTTGTTAACCACAATGATGAAAAGACCGCGTACTGTTTTTTCGCGAAATCAACTGGCAGATATATTATGGGGCAACGATTTTTATGGTGAGTTAAGATTGGTAGATAATCATGTTTACCGATTGCGGGATAAATTGACTGCCGCCGGGTTGGATCCTTGTCCGGTAGCTACAATACGGGGAGTAGGTTATGCGTTTCGTCCTGAAGCGTAGTGTGAGTTTAAGATTGACATTATCAATTTTGCTGGCTATTTTATTTAGCTGGTTGCTCAGTTCCGCGTCGTCGTATTATATAGCGCGACAAAATATTATTATTATGCGTCGCGAAATGTTGGCAAACCCGCAATTATATCCTAATCCAATACCCAAACCACGCTTGAATTTTATCAATTTTCTATTGGGTGCGCAGTTATCATTAAACCCACCACCGCGGCCTGCCAATAACCAACCACCTCGTCCACCGGCAGAACAACCATTACCCGGTGAAGTTGATAACCCACCACCACACAACCCGGGTGAAACTGAATTTGATTCGGAAAATAATCCGCCGCCACCGAGTAGTATGAGTAGTCAAAGACCACCTGCAGATAGCAGAATGATAACTGATAATGCCAGACGTTCATTGCAAATTAAAAATAGTAAATGGTTTGAATTATCCTTAATTTTAATTCGCAGTATTATCGCGTTAAGTTTAGCAATGGGTGTTGGTATAGTATTAAGCCGAAGATTTACCAAACCGTTAAAACAACTGGCTTCTGCCGCCCGGGAGTACCGTACCGGTGATTTTAAACACCGGCTTGAATTAACGGATGAAGATGAGTTTACGGAAGTAGCAGCAGCGATGAACGAAATGGCGATACAGGTAGAACAGAAAATTGCCAATCTGGAAGAAGACGCAATTCGCCGCAGGCAGTTGCTGGCGGATGTAGCCCATGAATTGCGTAACCCGGTGATGACCATGCGAACCATGGCCGGCGCGTTGGGTGATGGTTTAGCAGTGGATGAAGAACGTCGTAACCGGGCGGTAGAGTCATTAGTTAATACATCTGACAGATTATTGCATTTAGTAACCGACCTGCTGGAACTGGCGAAACTTGATTTAAATGAATTGCCGATGCATATCGAAGAGGTTGATGTCCGCACTCTGGTGCAGATGTGCGAACAAGCGCATCAGGTTGCCGCGACACAGGCGAATGTAACCATACGACCATTGGAAGATGGGGAACCGGTAATGATAAACGCGGACCCCAACAAATTGTCCCAGGTTATTGATAATCTTATTAATAATGCTATCAGTTATGCCGGTGCCGGGTCTACAGTGAGTTTTAGTATAACCACCGGCGAGAAAACTACAATCACAGTAGCAGATAATGGTATTGGCATACCATCACAGCATTTACCATATATTTTCGATTCGTTTTATCGCGTTAATACGGTACGTTCACCGGGTGATCGCCACAGTGGATTAGGACTGCGCATAGCCCGGGGGATAATTGAAGCGCATCACGGGACATTAACCATGCAAAGCGAAGTTGGTGCGGGAACAAAGGTGATTATTACGATATGATTATTACCTAAAAAAGTTTTGGTTTTCGGTTTTTAGTATATCTGCCAAAAAGTTTCTCTTTAAATTTTGTCCATGCCTGATAATTTGAATGTTACCTGTACAACCACAGAATCTTTTACGGGTTTCCCGCCTTTAACGGAAGGGACATATTGTATAAAATCGCTGTCTTGCACGTATTCAATAGCAGATTGGTCTAATTGATAAACTCCGGATGATATTACTACAACTGGTTTTCCAACTGGTTTGCCTTCTTCGTTTACATCTACCCGTACATACACATCACCTTCCTGTCCGCGTCGCCGCGCGACAGATGGGTATTCCGGTGCGGATAGTTTTATTGCTCTTGCTTTACGACTATAACCGGGTGTCCCGCTATCCGGATTTAATTTTGTCCCCGGGTTTCCGGTGGAACTATTTTTCGATTTATCTCCGGGTTTTTCACTGGTTCCTGTCATAGCTAAGTTTCTTGGTTCTCCGTTGCCATCTCCACCCCAACCGTTTGTACCGGGTCCATCACCATCACCACCGCGATACCTGCCCGGGCCAATACCATTCCCATGCCCTTTATTTCCGTCGCCGTGGCCATTACCCGGTTCAGTACCGTCACCGTTACCGGGTCCGTTACCACCACCGGGATTACCGAATGAAGGTGTTAAAGGCGACCCGAAAGTAGGGTCTCCGCCACCCGGTATATCATTGCCGTTTCCATTTGGTCCCGGCCTGCCGGGGATATTTCCCGGGCCAATACGTCCGGGTAATCCGGTGTTGCCATTATTTGACGGTCGGTTATTACCGGGTGTGTCATTTGTCAGGTTATTATTGCGTTCACCACCACCAGTATTATCATTTTTCGGTAAAGAGATATCTTTAATTTTACCCGGGTTATTTTTGGCTATTGCCGCCGGATTTGTTAACGGGTTATTCTTTTTATCAGTATTTTCAGCTTTTAGTGGTGTAGGTGTTAACGTTTTTGTTGTGATAATTTTTTTACTGGTATTGATAACTTTTTTTTCTGATTTCGTTACAACGTTATTCTTTTTCTGTTTTGTTTTTACTACTTTTGTATTGTTATTTTTTTTCTTATTAACAATCTTGTTTTGTTTTTTATTTACCGGTTTTGATATTTTTTTAACTTTAGTTATCTGGTTTATTTTCTGATTATCATTTATCTTATTGTTTTCGTAATTTACCGGGTATTCAATGTTTTTATTTAAAGGTGAGGTAACAACAACCGACAACGCAATAATAAGAGCAGCATTAATTGCTGCTGATATCAGCACTGATGGAGCAATTCTATGCCATTTGTTGTTACCGGTTTGGTTTGACATTTTCCACTCTTGCGCCTACCCATATTTTCAATCGCGCGGCATTCACCATATCCATAACCTTAACAACTCTGCCATGAGGGGCATTGGTGTCACCCAGGATAGATACTTTACCACCCGGGTTTGCAACCGCGTATCTTTTTAATTCCAGTTTAAGTTCATCAGGTGTGACAGGTGTGTTTTTTAACGCATATCCGCCTTTTGCGGTTACCGTTACCGTTAAATCCTGGATTTTCGTTTGCATCTGTTTTGACATGGTGGATTTTGGCAGTTTCACGTTAAATCCAGTGTTTTTATCAAATGTAGCAGTTAACAGCACTATCACCAGTAAAACCAGCGAAACATCGACTAACGGCACCACGTTTATCTCAACTTTTGGCGGATTAGTATGGTATCTATGCAGTTTCGACAGACTCATCGGTCTTACCTCCGCTATTACCTTCCGCTACCCATTTTGCAAGCACTGCTTCCCACACGCTTACCCGTTTGGTAATTGCCGCACTGAGCAGGTGATGTCCTACCACAGCGGGGATAGCAACTGCTAATCCGGCGGCAGTTGCGATTAGCGCGATAGATATTCCACCACCCACCGTGGCGGGACTCATATTATTTGTTACCTGAATATTATGAAATGCTTGGATAATACCAATTACTGTGCCCAACAACCCTACATATGGCGATGTGCTGCCAATAGCACCTAATACTGCTATCGCTTTTTCTAATCGTGTCCTTTCCATATCTACCGCGGCGTCCAAACCTAATAATAAATCCTCGCGTGATAACTTTACAACTAACCGGTCAAATTCATCCTTCAATCGCGATAATGGAGAACCCCAGGCACGTTTGCCACGATATGTAGCGCGGTCGCCACGTGCGGTTGCCAATAATACTATCGCGCGGTCGACAATAATCCACCACGATGTGAATGATGATAATAACAGGATTATAATAACCGGATCGGTTAAATAATCTACAGCAGTTTGTTGCATTAATTTTCTCCAACTTTATTTTATGGGTTGTTAAATCAGTAATCTTCAGGACTTTCGCTAAAGGTCAACTTGATAAGTTCAGTGACCGGTCGCTGAGCCTGTTGAAGCGATATTTTAAGTATATTTTCTATTAAAAGCAAATTTCCTGTAATCTTTTATATTTAGACATAAAAAATCAGATATAGTAACATGAAAATCTTCCCATATCTCATTTATTATTTTAAATCTTTAAAAAATCCGGCATTTACCCCCATATATCTGCTATCCTGATGGCGCAAATTACGGGTACCAGCCATAATTTGCGCCATCCATAAACCGGAGGATTTAGTTGCAGTTCGGCAGTTCGGATACCAAATTACACATTTCCATGCCGGAATATTTACCAGTTATACTTAACGCCTGCTTCAAATGTACGGTCTTCTGCCATGTAACCGGCGATAGACTGGTAATTTGTGCCTGTTAAATTACGTACTATGAAATATGGGGTTACATTTTTTAACCCGGTTTTTGTAAGTGATAAATTGAATACAGCGTGGGCGGGAATAACAATAGGTGTCATAGCGTAAGTTGAAGGATCAAATAAATAATCACTTATTTTGCTTACCCAAATGCCATCCACTTTTATATCCCAGCTCTTATATAATTTTGATGCTTGTGCAGTTAATTTTGTTGATGGAACGCGAATATCTCGTTGCAAAGTTTTGTTATCATAAGCGTCTATTATTGTTAATGATGCGCCGATATCAGTAGTCTTATCAATATTTGCGTTCCATATTACTTCGATACCTTTGCGGGTTGCTTCCCCGATATTTTTGTAACCGGATACATTATCAGATTTAATGATATCGGTAATTTTTGTGCGGAAATACGCAAAATCAAATGTATGTATTCCTAATTCATAATTTAAACCTATCTCTACCTGACGTGAAGATTCTGGTTTAAGGTCTTTATATCCCTGGAATGCACCGGGTTTGAAATAGAAAAGTTGTAAGAAGTTCGGTGCGGCAAATCCTTCGCTGAAAGAAACGCGCATTCGGGTTTTATCCGCTATTTTAGTATTAATTCCCGCCCGTGGGGTTAATTTATTTCCTGCTGCACTATGATTGTCATACCTGAAAGCGCCAACGACATCTGTATCTTCATCTATGGTCCAGCGATCCTGGAGATATAATGCCTGATTATCAAAATCTTTTTTTGCATTTGGATTTATATTTGATGAAGTCTTGTTTTTTTCAGTGCGGATTTCTATTCCACCAATTAATTCATGTGCAGCAAGATTGCGGCTGTAAGTGCTTTCAAATACATCCGTTATACCAGTGTAGATATCTGATGCCATACAAGTTGGAAACATCCATGTAGCAAGGTAGTCATTTTTGAGATGTTGTGCGTTATGATAAAATCGTATATTTATATCTCCGTTCCATGCTTTTGTTTCACCACCTAATTCAATTGAATCACGGATTTGCCATTGATTATCTGTTTTAATAGGATAATTAGGGTCATTAAAAGCACCGGGTAAATTAAGTTTATCAGAATAATGAGTTAAGCCGGCATTTAGTTTCCATTTGCCTACTTTTGGCATTGTATAAGTGGCATTATAATCGGCAACGCGGAATTTTGAGTTTGAGTTCTCACCATCATATGCCGGGAAAGAACCTGATGCTGTCCATTGATTACCATAAATATCGCCATATGCGGAAACTGAACGCTCTATGTGGCCATTATTACCCATTGATAAGTTTAATTCACCGCCGGAACCGGTACGTTTTTTTGTAATAATATTGACTACACCACCAATAGAGTCTGATCCATAAAGTGATGAAACTGGACCACGGATAATCTCAACCCGTTCGATTTGTTCAACCGGGAATTTCGACAGGTCTGTACCCAAACCAAATGCCGGTGATGAAACTCTTTTCCCATCTATTAAAACTAAAACGTGACTGCCGGATGATCCACGAATAACCGGGATTGAAAGTGTGCCCATTGCGCCATTCGGATTAATTTGTACCCCCGGAACTGCCTGCATCAGTTCAGCTACATTAGACGCGCCGGATTTTTCAATATCTGCGGCGGTGATGATACTGACGGATGCGATGGATTCGCTTACCGGTACAGGTTGGCGTTCGCCGGTGACCGGTATTACCACGTCGGGGGTAGTATCTGCAGCAAATGCAGATAGTGAGATAGCACATGCAAATAGTGCGAAAAGTGTGCGTTTCATGCTATGTATTAGCCTCCAAAAATAT
>CAZNLA010000081.1:0-14554 GCA_964573385.1 uncultured bacterium | reverse complement strand
CGTCAAAATACCTGCCAAATCTGTAGATTAATTAATTTAATTTGCAATTGGCTCTGCGGTATGTACAATCTAAAACGTAACCATTGCCAACGTGAATACCAGACTTTCTGTGAGTTGTCACCACAAACAAGTAGCCAAGAATATTCCGAAGCTCAACGGTAGAGGTGTTACTAGTAAAGAATAATTTAGAAATATTTTATTCCAAAAACCAAAGTGCCCGATTTTTGTTTTTTTGGATTGTATAATAAGCATATTAATAGACAAAATCCAGGTATTTAGGGTAACATTGACTGTGTTATTGGAATACGGGGTGTGTATTTTGCGGATGAGGGGATGGCTTTGCTATGCGACTTGAAGATTTGACTCGGGGGGCTACCATTAAGGGTATCCTGCCGGATGTTTTTATATCTGTGGTTGATGTAGTATGGTACGGTACGGAAGCGCTGGAACTTACTTACAAAACTCCTGATGGAAAAGTTAATAATCGCTTATTATACCGTGAAGATGAAGCAATGCTTGAGGTTGTTGAACTCGGTCGTCCGTGGAGTTTTGATGGGGACGGGTCGCTGTTTCGACTGGTTTCCGAGGCTCACCGCATTAATCTGGCACATCTTTTTGACCCCATTTTGGCTGTCCATACTTCTGTTGTAGATCCGCTGCCTCACCAGATTACCGCTGTTTATGAATCCATGCTGCCGCGCCAGCCTTTGCGTTTTTTATTGGCGGATGACCCGGGTGCTGGTAAGACTATTATGGCGGGTCTGCTAATAAAAGAATTGATTGCGCGTGGCGACTTGCAGCGCTGTCTGGTGGTATGTCCCGGCAGTTTGGCAGAGCAGTGGCAGGATGAGTTGTACCGGCGGTTCAATTTGCCATTCGAGATATTGACTAATGATAAATTGGAATCTGCGCGTACCGGCAACTGGTTCCTGGAATCAAATCTGGTTATTGCGCGGTTAGATAAATTATCACGTGACGAGGATATACAGGAAAAGCTGAAGGTGCCGGAATGTTATTGGGATCTGGTGGTTTGCGATGAGTCGCATAAGATGTCGGCAACATTCTTCAATGGTGAAATAAAATATACCAAGCGTTACAAACTCGGTCAGCTTCTTTCTACCCTGACGCGCAATCTTTTGTTAATGACAGCAACTCCGCATAATGGCAAAGAGGAAGATTTTCAACTGGCGCTTGCCTTGCTTGATGGCGATCGTTTTGAAGGACGTTTCCGGGATGGCGTACATACTCACGATGTGTCGGATATGATGCGGCGCATGGTGAAGGAAAACCTGTTGAAGTTTGACGGTACGCCGCTTTTCCCCGAGCGAATTGCTTATACTGTTCCATATAAACTTTCTGACGCAGAAGCAATATTATATAAAGCTGTTACCGAATATGTCCGTGGTGAGTTTAATCGCGCTGAAGCATTGCAGAATGATAAAAGAGCCGGTACGGTTGGATTTGCGTTGACTATTTTGCAGCGTCGTCTGGCATCTTCACCGGAGGCAATCAGCCAGTCATTGCGTCGCCGCCGTGAACGGCTGGAAGGTCGATTGCGTGAATTAGAAGTGCTGCAGCGTGGCGCGAATATTGCCAATCAGTTTGACTTCGCACTGGATATTGAAGATATTGAAGACCTGGAAGATGCGCCGGAAAACGAGGTTGAAGTCAGTGAGGAAGAGATTCTTGACCAGGCAACTGCGGCGCGTACCATTACCGAGTTAAAAGCTGAAATTGCGACTCTGATAAACCTTGAAAAGTTAGCTGCTATTGTGCGCAATAGTGGTGAAGACAGAAAATGGCGCGAATTGTCCGGGTTGCTGCATGAAATATTTACACCGTCGGCGATTAGTGGTCAAATGGAAGAGGAAACAGAACAATATGGTGAGAAACAGGTGCCGAAACATAAGGCATCACCGCATCAAAAACTGGTTATCTTCACAGAGCATCGCGATACGCTGAATTATCTGAAGGGTAGAATTACCAGTTTGTTGGGACGCGAGTCGGCAGTGGTAATGATTCATGGCGGTATGGGACGCGAGGAACGGTTGAAGGCGCAGGAGTCATTCAAGTTTGACCCGCAGGTGCAGGTGCTTCTTGCTACTGATGCTGCTGGTGAAGGTATCAATCTGCAACGCGCGCATTTGATGATAAATTATGACTTGCCATGGAACCCTAACCGGCTTGAACAGCGGTTTGGACGCATTCATCGCATTGGGCAGACTGAGGTGTGTCACCTGTGGAATCTGGTAGCCGATGAAACCAGGGAAGGTGAAGTCTATATCAAGTTGCTGGAAAAACTTGAACAGGCACGCATGGCATTGGGCGGGCAGGTTTTCGATGTCCTCGGCAAATTGCAGTTCGAGGGTAAATCGCTGCGGGATTTATTAATTGAGGCTATTCGTTACGGTGAAATGCCAGATGTGAAGGCGCGGTTAAATCAAGTTATTGAAAATGCCATCGATCGAGAGCACCTGCAGGAACTGCTGGAAGAGCATGCCCTGGTGCATAATGTAATGGATGTCAGCAATGTTCATCGTATTCATGAAGATATGGAACGTGCTGAGGCACGAAGATTGCAGCCATTCTATATTGAGTCTTTCTTTATGGCGGCGTTCAAACGTTTGGGCGGCAATATAAGGCAGCGCGAACCACGCCGGTATGAGATTAGTAATGTCCCGGCTGTTATACGCAACCGCGATCGGTCTATTGGCCTTGGCGAACCGGTTCTTCCCCGTTATGAGCGCATCGCTTTTGAAAAATCGCTGGTTGCTCCACAGGGACAGCCGCTTGCAGCTTTCGTATGCCCGGGCCATCCTTTGCTGGACGCTACTATTGACTTAACTCTTGAACGTAATCGCGATCTTTTACGCCGGGGTGCGGTACTGGTGGATGAGCGCGATGAAGGGACAGCACCGCGGGTTATCTTTTACATGGAACATGCCATCCAGGATGCTGCTCTTACCCGCAATGGCGACCGTCGGGTAATATCAAAACGTATGTTGTATGTGGAGATTGATTCCAATGGGCAGGCGCGCCACCTTAATTACGCGCCATATCTTGATTATCGGTCGTTAAATGCGGATGAACCTGGTGTTGATGATATTTTAGCGCATCCTGAATGTGCATGGATTGGTAAAGGGTTAGAACAGCAGGCGCAGATACATGCCATAGCACACGTGGTGCCTGAACACCTTAGCGAGGTTCGCAATAGAAAACTGGAGTTAATATCAAAAACAGAAGTTGCGGTGAAAGACAGGTTGACAAAAGAAATATATTATTGGGACTCTCGTGCGGAACAGCTTAAAATGCAGGAACAGGCTGGCAAGCCTAATGCGCGGTTGAACTCTAACGAGGCACGTAAACGCGCTGATAATCTACAGGTACGATTGCAGAAAAGGCTTGATGAATTAAACCTGGAACGGCAAATATCACCGCTGCCGCCGGTGGCTATTGGCGGTATGCTGGTGGTACCTGCCGGGTTGCTTGCCAGTATGACTGGCAATGTGGTGACGATGACTGCAACCGTCGATACCCAGGCCGCCGCTGCCCGGGCACGTGAAATCGTTATGGAGATAGAGCGCGGTCTTGGCTTTGACCCCATTGATAGAGAACTTGATAAGCTGGGTTATGATATTGAAAGCAGCGTGCCTGGTACCGGTAAACTGCGCTTTATCGAGGTGAAAGGACGTATCGCCGGTGCGCCGACTATTACCGTCACAAAGAATGAAATTCTGTATTCTTTAAATAAACCTGATGACTATATTCTCGCTATTGTCGAGTTTGGGTATGATAGCCTGCACAATGTATACTATCTCCGTCACCCCTTCCAGCGCGAGCCAGATTTTGGGGTGACCAGCGTCAATTACAATTTCGCGGAGTTGCTGGCAAGGGCCGAAGTACCGCGATAATAGATATAGGAACGGAAATGAAATACAACAAGAAATTAATTGAAGTCGCTTTGCCTCTGGAGGCGATTAATATAGCGTCAGCGCGGGAGAAATCTATTCGCCATGGTCATCCTTCTTCTCTTCATTTGTGGTGGTCGCGAAAACCTCTTGCAACGGCAAGGGCGGTAATTTTCGCGCAGATGGTTGATGATCCGTCGGAGCATCCAGACTTATTTCCTACAAAGAAAAAACAGGAGATAGAACGTTTAAGATTGATGGATTTAATTGGTCGAATTGTTACAAAAAAAGATGCAAAAACAAACTGTGTAGAGGAAATTATTGAGGGTCTTGTATCATGGGAAAATACAACCAATAAAATTATGTTGAAAGAAGCAGAAAATGAAATATGGAAAAGTTGGCGACGAACATGCGCTGAAAATGCCGATCATCTGCAAGCGAAAGAGTTATTTGATAGTAAAGTATTACCAGCTTTTCATGACCCCTTTGCAGGTGGAGGGACATTACCATTAGAGGCTCAACGACTTGGATTGAAGAGTTATGCTAGTGATCTTAATCCAGTATCTGTATTAATTAACAAAGCAATGATTGAGATTCCACCTAAGTTTGCAGGCATACCACCTATGAACCCCGAATCACGTAAAAATAAAACACTTTTTAATAATGAATGGAGTGGATCTCAAGGTTTGGCTGAAGACGTTCGTTATTATGGAAAATGGGTACGTGATGAAGCAGAAAAGAGGATAGGATATTTATATCCGAAAATTAAAGTCACGGAGGAAATGATAAAAGAACAGTCTGAATTGGAAAAATATGTCGGAAAGGAACTTAATATTATTGCATGGTTATGGGTACGAACAGTGAAAAGTCCAAATCCTGCTTTTTCCGACGTGAATGTACCACTTGCTCCTAAGTTCTGGTTATCATCTAAGTCAGGCAAAGAGATATATGTTGAGCCAGTAATTGATTTAGGGAATGATGATGTAAAACCATCTTATCACTTTATTGTGAAGGTTGGGATACCGACAAATGTAGATGCTATAAAAAATGGTACATCAGCGGGGAAACGTGGTGGTTTCCGATGTTTAATGTCAGATACACCGATTACATATGATTATATACGTGATGAAGGTAAAGCAGGACGTATGGGTACACGGCTAATGTCTATTGTAGCTGAAGGAGGTAGTGGACGAGTTTATTTGAATCCTACACCAGAGATGGAAGCGATGGCATATGCTAAGAACCCAGAATGGAAACCAGAGACACCTTTACATGGGAAATGCCGAGTTAATGTTTCGAATTATGGTTTCGATACCTATGGTGATCTTTTCACCCCTCGTCAACTCATTGCTTTGACTACTTTATCCGACTTAGTACAGGAAGTGCGTGAGAAAGTGCAATTCGATATTCTCAAATCTGGTTTATTGGACAATGGCAAGCCATTATGTGATGAAGGTACTGGCGCTATAGCTTATGCTGATGCTGTGTCTGTATATTTAGCATTTGCCCTTAGTAAACAAGCTGATCTTAGTAATAGTCTTTGTAGATGGGAACCTGTTGCACAATGTCCGCGACAGTTATTTGGACGCCAAGCTATACCAATGATTTGGGATTTTGCTGAAGGTAATCCACTTGGAGACAGTTCTGGTTCTTGGGTAGTTTTTGTTGATGGAATTGTAAAAGCATTTGCTAAAACATTTGAACATGTTTCATCTAAATCAATTGGTTCTGCACAACAAGCGGATGCTGGACGCCAGGAAGTATCAAATGGAAAAGTCATTTCTACTGATCCACCATATTATGATAATATTGGATATGCTGATTTATCGGATTTTTTCTATGTATGGCTTCGACGTTCATTAAAGTCTGTTTATCCTGAAATATTTGCTACCCTTGCTGTACCAAAGGTTGATGAATTAGTCGCTACAGCATATCGTCATGGAAGTAAAGAGAAGGCAGAAGTTTTTTTCCTTGATGGTATGACACAAGCAATGCATCGTCTTGCAGAACAGGCACATCCTGCATTTCCTGTTACTATTTATTATGCTTTCAAACAGTCAGAAAGTGATGAAGATGACGGTACAACAAATACTGGTTGGGATACGTTCCTTGAAGCTGTTATTAAAGCAGGCTTTATTATTACTGGAACTTGGCCGATGCGTACAGAGAATGATAGTAGAATGTTAAGTCAAGGTAATAATACTCTCGCTTCCAGTATTGTTTTAGTTTGTCGCAAACGTGAAGAAGACATAAAAACTGTAACACGTCGTGAATTTGTTAATGCACTAAAATCAGAACTTGCCCCGGCGCTCATTCACCTACAAGAAGGAAACATTGCCCCGGTTGACCTGGCGCAGGCGTCAATTGGCCCGGGCATGGCGGTATATACCCGTTATGAAAAGGTGCTTGATACCTCTGGCAAGGCAATCACTGTACGCGAAGCATTGGCACTGATTAATCAGATACTCGATGAGGTGCTCGCAGAACAGGAAGGCGACTTTGACCCTGATACCCGTTGGGCTTTGACTTGGTTCGAGCAGACTGGTTTTGCCGAAGGTGAATACGGAATCGCAGAGCAGCTATCCAAGTCGAAAAATACCAGTGTTGATGGTATGGTGGAAGCGGGTATTTTAGTATCAAAGGCTGGTAAGGTGAGATTGTTGAAACCTGCCGAATTGCCGGAAGACTGGGATCCGACTACTGACAAGCGGTTGACAGCATGGGAGATGGTTCATCACCTGGTACGTGTGCTGGAATCAGGTGGCGAAGGCGTTGCGGCAGAACTTATTGCCAAAATAGGCGCAAAAGCCGAGATAGCACGCGAGTTGTGTTACCGGCTATATACCATGTGCGAGCGTAAGAAACGTGCCACCGAAGCATTATCATATAATGCCCTGGTACAAAGCTGGCCAGAAATAATCCGCATATCCCGTGAAGTGGAAAAACCACCAGTTGATACAACAGGTGTATTGTTTTAATGTTTTTTGACAGGATTAACATGATTAAACATGATTAAAATAAATTATGGCGAAGCCAAAAATCCTGTAAATCATGTTAATCATGTCTAAAGAAATAAAGGAAGATAAAGATGGCTATCACTAATTATGAGCGTGTCGGTAAGGCACTGGAATTATTAAAAGCGGGCTTGGCACCATTCGTTGAGCGCGAAATGAAAAGCTGTTTGAAGGATGGGGTGACTCCATCTGCGCTGCGTAATTTTGTCGACGATCCGATGGTAGCAAATAAGCCTATATTCGAATGGGACGCAGCGGCATTGCTGAAACTAATGTGGGATAGCTGGAATGATGTATTTCGCAATACGCTGGGATTTGCCGAACGCAGCCTGGTGAGCGAAATACGTGAAGTTCGTAATAATTGGGCACACCAGCAGCCATTTTCCAGTGATGACGCTGACAGAGCATTGGATTCAATGGCGAGGCTGTTGACTGCGGTATCGGCAACCCCGGAGTCTGAAGAAATAAGTAAGATGAAGATGGAGTTGCGTCGGTTGATATTTGATGAACAGATGCGCAGCGAGAAACGCCGCAATGCAGGTACAGCCATCGATAGCCTGGTTACCGGCAGTCTGAAACCATGGCGTGAAGTGGTTAACCCGCACAAAGATGTAGCAAGCGGGAATTACCAGCAGGCGGAGTTTGCCGCCGACTTGTACCAGGTATATATTGGCGAGGGCACCGCAGAATACAGCGACCCGGTGGAGTTTTTCCGGCGAACATATCTCACCGAAAGTTTAAACCAGTTGCTTACCTGTGCCATGCAACGACTGAGCGGCAAAGGCGGCGACCCGGTAGTACAGTTGCAGACTAACTTTGGCGGTGGTAAAACCCACTCGATGCTGGCACTATATCATCTATTTTCTGGGACAAGTGCCGGTGAATTGCTGGGCGTTGACACGGTAATGATGAATGCAGGCATAGATAAATTACCGACAGTGAAACGTGTGGTACTGGTTGGGAATAAGATATCGGCGGGTAACCCTACCGTTAAAGCGGATGGTACAGTAGTAAGGACACTTTGGGGAGAACTGGCATGGCAGCTTGGCGGTAAAGAAGCCTTCCTGAAAATTCAGGCGGATGATGAAAAAGCAACCAGTCCAGGTGACGCGCTGCGCGAGTTAATGAATGAATACGGTCCGTGCCTGATATTAATTGATGAGTGGGTAGCATACGCGCGTCAACTGCACGATAATACAGATTTGCCCGGCGGCAACTTTGAAACGCATTTTACCTTTGCCCAGGCACTTACCGAGTCAGCAAAACTTGCCAAACAATGCCTGTTGGTGGTCAGCTTGCCAGCATCAGATACCGCAACCGTTTCACCGCATAGCAAGGTAGACGATGTTGAGGTTGGCGGTGAGCGCGGACGGGCAGCACTGGAAAGACTGCGTAACGCGGTGGGTCGTGTTGAGGCGTCATGGCGACCGGCAAACGCCGAGGAAGGGTTTGAGATTGTACGGCGCCGGTTATTTGAGCCGATTATAGATAACGCGCAATTCGTAACGCGTGACACAGTGGCAGACGCATTTTATGAGTTATACCGTACCAATAGCCACGAGTTTCCGCAGGAATGCAGTGAGTCTGATTATAAGAAACGCCTGAAAGCAGCTTATCCGATTCACCCGGAAGTATTTGATCGGCTGTATACAGACTGGTCTACACTGGTGAAGTTTCAGCGTACCCGTGGTGTATTGCGGCTAATGGCGGCAGTAATTCACAGCCTGTGGGATAAGGGTGATCGCAACGCGTTAATCATGCCAGCCAATATATCTATTGATGACCCGCGGGTACAGAATGAATTAACACGATACCTGTCTGATAACTGGACTCCGGTTATTGAGAGAGATGTAGATGGGCCAAATGCCTTGCCGCAACGCATTGACAGTGAAGTGGCCAACCTTGGCAAATACAAAGCATGTCGGCGTGTAGCCCGTACTATCTATCTCGGTTCTGCACCAATGGTAACAGCATCCAACCGTGGATTAGAGGAAAGGCGAATAAGACTTGGCTGTGCAATGCCAGGTGAGCCATTGAATGTATTTGGCGATGCATTACGCAGGTTATCTGTTGCGGCGACTTACCTTTATCATGATGGAGTGCGTTACTGGTATTCGACTCAGCCAACGGTGGCAAAATTAGCTGAAGACCGCGCCGAACAGTATAAGCGTAATCCAGACGCGGTAGTCAAAGAAATTGAGAAGCGTATTCGTGAAGATATTGTCAGAGGTGGCAGTGATTTTTATAGAATACACGCATTGCCAAAGTCGGGTCAGGATGTGCCGGATGATATGGATACCCGACTGGTGATATTAGGAATAGATACCCCATACAGCAGACAGCCGGGCAATCCCGCTGAGATAGCAGCTAAAGATATATTTGAGTTTCGTGGTAATTCACCCCGGTTATACCGCAACACACTGGTATTTCTGGCAGTAGATCAGGCACGACTTCAGGATCTTGATGAAGCGATACGGCGGTTTCTGGCTTGGGACTCTATTTTGAAAGAAAAAGAGAGCCTGAACCTTGACCCGCATCAATCAACATCAGCCGAAAACCAGAAAAGAACTGCCGATAGTTCAGTAAGTGCGCAACTGCCGGAGGCTTACCACTGGTTAATAGTGCCGGTACAACAAGACGCAAAATCAGCTATTGAATGGCAGGCTATTAAGTTAAGCGGTGACTACCCGTTGGCTGAACGTGCCAGCAAGAGAATGCGTAATGACAGATCATTAGCAACATCATTTGCTGGAACATTATTGCGTATGGCACTTGATGAGATACCATTATGGCGTGGCAACAGCGTACCAGTTAAGCAACTGACAGAAGACTTCGCAAGTTATGTTTACCTGCAACGCCTGAAAAACGCATCAGTGCTGGTAGGCGCGGTTCGTGATGGATTAGGACTGCCCAACTGGCAGCAGGATTCATTTGCCTATGCTGACTCATGGGATGAAACAGCAAAAAGATACCGGGGATTGCGTGGCGGCAAAGCTGTTGATATCTACGAAAACAATCCTTCCGGTTTGCTGGTTAAGCCTGATATAGCAAAAAAACAGTTGGATGATGAAGCAATGCAAGCTGCTGCGACTTCGCCAGCACCATCTCCTGTCTACACCGGAACATCACAGCCAACCATAAATCCGACGCTGCCAAGTGTAGGAACGACTACTCCGATGTCCCCATTGCAGCCAAAACCGGCACCAAAACCAAAACGTTTTCACGGTTCGGTTTCTCTTGAAGATACGCGAGTAGGCAGAGACGCCAGTAAAATAGCAGAAGAAGTAATAGCTCACCTGGTAAGCCTGCAAGGTGCCAACGTAAAAGTAACCCTCGAAATAGAAGCAGAACTACCCAACGGCACCCCGGACAACGTAGTGCGCATAGTAACTGAAAACTGCCGATCATTAAAGTTTAACAGCCAGGGGTTTGAGGAGGAGTAGGTGAATACGATTGTTACGGAAAATAAATTAGAATTAACATTAGATTCGTTAAAGACTGAATTAAAAAGCTATTCAGATAAACCATATAAATGCTTGTTTGAATACATTTGGAATTCTTTTGATGCAAAAGCAAAAACAGTAAGAATAGAGTTTAGTGAGTCTGATGAAATTTTAAATAATGTAGGTGATATTTCTATTATTGATGATGGTGAAGGATGGGATTTTATTAATAATGGAAATACTAAAACGTTTCTTTCGTCAAGTAAGCAAGATGAACAAAGTGCAAAAAAATCATTACCGAAAGGTAAATTGGGTCGAGGCAGGTATGTATTTATTTGGATAGCAGAACATTTAGAGATTTTTAGTTCAGATTTAAAATTAAGGTTAGATAAAAATACTGAGGTTAAACCAGAAAAAAATGGTGATACATTTACTAAAGGTACTAAGGTATGTATTTGTAAACCAAATTTAGGATTTTCAAGTATATTCACTAACAAAGATAAACTTGTCAGTGAAATTGTATTGGAGTTTTGCTGGTTTCTTAAAGAAAATCCTTCTTTCTCTATATTTATAAATGATGAGAAAGTAGATATAAGTTTAAATATTAAAAAAGATTTGTTACTAAATAAAGATGATTTCCATAATGATTTTAGAAGTTTTTTAAGTGATAGTTTTAAAGTAGATATTGTTTTATGGAAAGATAAGCCTACAGAATGGTCAAATTTTTATTATATTGATGAAGAAGGTAATGAGATTTTTACCGAATCTACAGGAATGAATAAGAAAAGTGATAATTTCTGGCATTCAGTTTATGTCACATCTAATCTTTCTTGCGTAGTAATGATCTTTTAACAATTGGGAGCAGATCAGATTCAACTACCCCCAAAGTGGAAAGAATCTCTACGGCATTTTTAATTAATTTATCACGTTCTATTATCGCTTGCTTTATCTTATCGTCAAGATCAGCAGCTTTTATTTCATCCGATGATTCATATTGAAAAATCAGCAATTCACGAAGAGTGGGATCGCGTGGTAATAATGGCAGTTTCCATCCAGTATCAACCCATGTGCACGTCATGCTGAAATTGTTAATTACAAGATTATCATCAACTATCTGTATAACTACCGGATCACCAGGAGGAAATACCCGATGCAGTTTTAATAGAATTTGCCCGTCAACTTGCGCTTCACCCGACCATTCACCCTTCGCTTCAAAAGATACCTTCATGCCAGCAACCGTAATTTCAAAGGCATTATCGTCAAAAGATAATACAGCTTTTTCTTCTGGCTTAGGCGATACACATTTTTTTAGCATTTTGAGTGCATTAATAAAATCAACCCGCTGAATAATTAATTTTGCTGCCAATCTCTTACTCCGATTTATCGTTTTTTACGATGTTAGGATAATCTTTTTCATCAAATTGCATAGGCATTACCACATAAAGAAAATCATCTCGGTCAGGCATTGTTAATAAAGCAGGGGAAAGTGGTTCAGAAAAAGAGAATTTAATATACTTACTGTCGATAGCTCGTAATGCATCTAAAATAAATTCTGCGTTAAATCCGATTACCCCTGGTGAACCGTGCAATTCGATAGGAATCTCTTCGCATGATTCGCCCACACTCTCAGATAATGCCATGATAATTAATGTCGATGAAGTTAATTGTAGGACTGCTTTTTTTAAATCATCTGAAATAACGCAAACGCGTCGAAGTGCATCCCGTAAAGTTTCGCGATGACAAATAAATGATCTTGTAAGGCTTTTAGGTAATGTTTTACGATAATCAGGATAAGCACCTTCAATTATTCGGGAATTAAATGTGACATTGCCGACAGATAAAAAAATTATATTTTCCCCGAAACCGATCCAACATTCAGCATCGCGGGGCAGAATATTAAGCATACATTGAAGAGAACGTGTCGGAATAACTACTGAAACTGGATTTTGGCAATAACCATTTGCATTAAAGTGCTGTTCGGCAAGACGATGTGTATCAGTAGCTACCATTGTCATAACTGCTCCATCCCATGTTAAGCAGCCACCAGTAAAAATCGCACGTCCTTCATTTGTTGATACGGCAAATAAAGTATGATTGATTGCTTTGATAAAATCTTGAGTTGTTATGCGCACTTCTGGAGTATCTTTACTTAATTTTGGAAAAAGAGGGAAATCAATTATTGAAGTACCAAATATAGCACATTGAAATCCTGCTGATTTTAATATCAGTGCATTTTCTTCTGTCGAAGTAACATCAATAATACCTTGCTGGAAACTATTAAGAAATTTGAGCAGATTTTTAAATGAAACAGTTATTCCACCAGGCATTATCTCTTCGACATGCAAACGGTATTGCATGCTGATTTCCAAGTCAGTTGCTGCCAGTGTTAATTGATTTTCTGATACAGTTAATGCAACATTACTGAGAATTGGCAAAGTTGACTTGTTTGCTATCGAACATTCGATAGTTTTGAGTCCTTCAACTAACTGATCAACCGAACATCGAAAATGCATATAACCAGTTCTCCTTTAAAGATTGTAACTTTGCGTGGTAGTAGCATGAAATAAATCGTTTACCGGCACACCTCATATCTAACAATTTGCTTGTTATGGATAAGCGCTGGTGTCATCTACAAATACTATCTCGGTATGTTTATAATAGCTACTGTATTGTAATAATTTCTCTGTAACTGAGTCATATTCCTTCTGTTGGCAAAGAATAACGTTCTATTAATGTCAAGTGTTCTATTATATTTTTACTAAATATAATTTAGATGCAAAGGTGTAAAACACACCACATTTAATAGCAATTAAAACTTGTCATAACTGATTGCGCGCTTTACAAGTTTCTGAAATACCGAATTTACACTCCTGTAAAACTTTTTGACACAGCAAAACTACCTACAGTCATTCCTTCAAATGTAAACAAACATCGCAACGGCTCGCAGATACAATTAGTATTCACCACCACTGCTTCTCCTGGTGCCATCACCACTTCTTCCCAACCGTCTTCGCCAACCATTACCCAATCCAATATCTTTGCTTCAGATGCGTAAATTATCAATTTCTTCTTTTTATTAATCCTTACTTCCAATGGCATATTCCCTTTCATCAATATAATTTCATCCGGCTTCAATACATTGACCATAGCGAGACTCATGCTGCCATCTAATAATTCTAAATCCCTGATTAAATTTCCCATATTTATTCCACCATCACTTGCATGCCGTTGAGCAATTCGCGCCAAGAGTTCGCTATCTACGCGTGTGGTATGTTTTAATTTCAAGCGGATGTAATGCAAGTAATGGTCATGAAGGGTTCCATTGTGGCAGGTCAGTACAGGGTCAGTCCAGATTGGGTGATTTTCGTGATAATTCTTCACACTTCCACGAGAAGGCCAGCGTGTGTGACCCATTAAATAAGTCACCTTATTATCTATCCCATTCAGCCAATCGCGAAAATCATCGCATTTCACAAATCGCCATGCGTTCAACGGCTCCTTTACCATATCCATGGTTCCATCATTTTTTACCCAGGCAACGCCGGTTGCATGTGGTCCCCGATGTTCTGAGCTGACCAGCAACTTTATAAATGTATCCGTCAACGCATCAAGCTCTTTTCTGGTCCTGCGCTTTTTACCTAAAATTGAACCTACTAAACCGCACATTATTTTCCCTCCTTTTCATCTTCAGCCACTTTGAATCCCTGGAATAACCCCTGCGAATAAAGGTTTCTGTTTGATGCCAGCCATTCCGCAGTTTCGTCATACCCCATCATTTCAGCTATCTCAATTACCCGCGGTCGGTCAAACATATTGGTAATCCCGGAACGTCTGACCGCTTCCAAACCTTCGAAAACTTCCGCTCTTACCACAATCGGTTGTTTTTCCATCATCCACCTCCCTTAAAGCGAAGACTGAAGCATTTCGGCTCCAGTCTCAGTAATTTCAGCAACTTCAGCAACTTCAGTCATCTCTTCATTTTTCTTGCTTTTACCATTTTTAGAAACCGGACGACCATATTTAAATGAGCAATCACCCGGCATTAGTTCTAATAAATGCTTTCGAGCCGACTTGTACTCGTCACCATTCATTTTTAGGCTGCTGATTAAAAAGACCCTGAAATCATACTTGGCGGAGGCGGGGTCGTATTTACGTTTCTTGGCCGACGCGGCTTGCGTGTTGAGCGCCT